>JAYPMN010000017.1:0-3882 GCA_038129925.1 Flavobacteriaceae bacterium | reverse complement strand
CAGCAATCTTTTCAGCTTTTTCTTGGGTCCGATTGATTAAAACAATATGATCATTCTGACTGTGTTTAACCAAATTTTCACAAGTATTCGCTCCGATTTTTCCAGTACCAAACAACAAGATGTTTTTTTGGGCAATATCTTCCACATTATTTAAAATGTACTGTACTGAAGCAAAAGCTACTGATGTGGCTCCACTAGAAATTTGAGTTTCGGTTTTGATTCTTTTACTTGCCTGAATGACCGAGTTTGTCAATCGCTCTAAATTTCCCTGAGCGAGGCCCATTTTTTTGGATCGATAAAAACTTTGCTTGATTTGCCCAATGATTTCAAAATCTCCCAGTATTTGACTTTCTAGTCCAGTCCCCACCCTGAAAAGGTGATGAATACCTTTTTCGTCTTCAAAGGAGTACCCAATCTGACTAAAGCTTTCACGTGTACCTTCAGAATGCTTACAAAGCAAATTGACCAATTCAGTGTCTGAAAAAGTCCATGCGTAGATCTCTGTACGATTACAGGTATTAATGAGCAGTAAGTCTTGAATTCCTTTTTCTTTGGCGTCTAAAAACAAAGCATGAAGCTGGGAGTCACTTAAGCTAAAATAACCCCTATGGTCTATGGTAGCTGTCTTATGGCTAACACCTACAGCGTAAAATCTTCTGCTTTTTGTCAAAAGGATTTGTTTAAATTCTGAATACAAAAATAAAGGAGAGAGAGTCTAAAAAATAACGCTATAAAGTTTTAAAATAGCACTTTAGGTTTTTTTGCTCAGAATTCTTAAAACTCTTGTAAAAGGCTTATTTTTGTTGAATAATTAATTTTTTTTAAACCAAAAGGTTAAACAAAATCAAAATTAATGAAAGAGAAAAATAACGACAAAAGTTCCTCAGAGCTAACCGAGATTGATTCTGGTTGCTATGTTTTGAGGGCAAAAAACGATACTGATGCAAGTTTGGATTTTAACCATACTGTCGCTCAGGATTTTCTTCAATTCCATTTTTGTTTGAAGGGACAAATGAATTTTAAGTATAACCAAGGCAGTTATACTTTCCCATTAAACGAAGACCACTCTATGTTGCTCTACAATCCAGCTAAAGAACTCCCAATTGATGTTGAACTCAGTCCTAATACCTGGCTTGTAAGCGTATTGATTTCAATCACAAAATTTCATGCTCTTTTTTCTTCGGATGCAGATCATATACCCTTTTTGAGTTCCGAGAACACTGCAAAAAAATATTACGACAATCTCCCATTTACCTCTTCCATTGCGGTAGTACTAAGTCAAGTTCTTCAGTCAAAAATTCACGATAGTATCAAAGCGTTATACATCAAAGGAAAAGTTTATGAATTGCTGAGCTTGTATTTTAATAAAAGCGAAGATCCATCGGTTGAGCAGTGCCCTTTTTTAGTAGATGAGGAAAACGTAAGAAAGATTAGAAAGGCAAAAGAAATTGTGCTAGAGCGAATGACTGATCCTCCATCTTTAGAAAATCTTGCAGTAGAAATTGGACTTTCATTAAAAAAATTAAAAGAAGGTTTCAAGGAACTTTACGGAGATACGATCTATGCTTATCTACTGGATCATAAAATGGAAGAAGCGCGCAGAATGTTGAACTCGCAAAAGTATAACGTAAACGAAGTGGGGTTAAAGCTGGGCTACAGTACAGCAAGCCATTTTATAGCTGCATTCAAAAAGAAATATGGAACCACTCCCAAGAAATATATAGGTTCAGTATCTTCGTAAAAAAATTGTCAATGAAAGGTGTGCTTTTAGTCAATCTGGGTTCTCCAGATACTACCGAAACAAAAGATGTAAGGTCCTATTTAGATCAGTTTTTAATGGACGAAAGGGTGATTGATCTCCCCAAGTGGTTTAGAACTTTTTTAGTAAAAGGGATTATCTTAAATACCCGACCTAAAAAATCAGCTAAAGCATATAGAAAAATTTGGTGGGAAGAAGGTTCACCCTTAATTGTTTTGTCAGAGCGTCTTCAAGAAAAAATCCAAAAAAAGGTTTCAACTCCCGTTAGTTTAGCAATGCGGTATGGGAATCCTTCAATCCGTTTTGGATTAGAAGAGTTAGCAAAACAAGGGGTCACGGAGGTTCTTTTGGTTCCGCTTTACCCGCAATTTGCGATGGCTACCACAGAAACAATACTGGTACTGGCAGAAGAGATAAGAAGTAAACACTTTCCTCAAATGGAATTTACTTCCTTGCCACCATTTTACAATCACCCGGATTACATTCGTGTTTTGTCAGATTCAATTCAAGAGTGTTTGCAGGGTAAAGACTGGGAGCATCTTTTGTTTTCCTATCACGGAGTGCCTGAGCGTCATATTCGAAAGTCTGATATTACAAAATCACATTGTAAAATGGACGGGAAATGCTGTTTTGAAGATTCTCCTGCTCATGCCTATTGCTACCGTCATCAATGCGAAATGACAACCAAAAACGTAGCGGAGTATTTGGAATTAAAGGAAGGTACTTATTCTACAAGCTTCCAGTCTCGAGTTTCAATTTTAGGTTCATGGTTAAAACCTTATACTGATAAAACAGTGGAGGCTTTTGCCAAAAATGGAATTAAAGAATTGGCTATTACTACTCCTGCATTTGTATCTGATTGCCTTGAGACTTTAGAAGAAATTGGGATGGAAGCAGCTGAAGATTTTGAAGATAACGGAGGTAAAAAGCTACATGTGATTCCTTGTATAAATGATAGGCATGATTGGGTAAATGTAATGAGTAGATGGATTGACGAATGGGTGCTTAAAGAAGCTACTGAATGAGTTTTAAGTCAACCGAAGCGCTTGGAAGCAAACCCATCCCCAAATTATTAATTCAACAGGCGGTTCCAGCATCCATCGGTATCTTAGTAATGTCCCTGAACATACTTATCGACACAATTTTTGTGGGACAGTGGATAGGATCCAATGCGATAGCGGCTATCAATGTGGTGCTTCCTGTATCATTTTTTATTGCTGCTTTGGGAATGTCAATAGGAGTAGGAGGTGCCTCGATTATTTCAAGAGCATTGGGCGAAGATATACGCCCAAAAGCTGAGCGAACCTTTGCCAATCAAATTACATTGACATCGCTATTAACAATTTTTGTGGTTGTGTTTGGCTTGCTTTTTGTCAATGAAATCCTTCCTCTTTTTGGAGGAAAAGGGAGCTTGTTTTCTTTGGCTAAAACCTATTATATCATTGTGATGTATGGGGTTCCAGTACTGGCATTTTGCATGATGTCAAATGCTGCAATTCGCGCTGAGGGCAAACCAAAGAATGCGATGTATGCCATGCTTCTACCTTCCGTTTCAAATTTATTGTTGGATTATATTTTTATTCGTGTTTTTGAGTGGGGGATGTTTGGTGCAGCATTGGCAACGACCCTATCATATGGAGTATGTGCTTCCTATATTATTTATTTTTTTCTTTCAAAAAAATCCATACTTCGACCTAAGTGGGAGGACTTTATTCTAAACTCTAAAATTGTACAAGAAATATCTTCCTTAGGTTCTGTAACTTTAGTACGTCAGGCCATGGTCAGCTTAACTGTTCTTTTGGTCAACAATATTCTTTTTTCATTTGGAGGAGAATCGAGTATTGCAGTCTATGCCATACTGAGTAGAATATTAATGTTTGCAACATTTCCAATATTTGGTATTACCCAGGGGTTTCTGCCTATTGCAGGCTATAATTACGGAGCGAAAAATTGGAAGCGGGTACGTAAAGTGATCAATATCTCCATAGGATATGCCAGTGCTTTAGCTACGGTTGTTTTATTATTCATATTGTTTTTTGCAGATCTAATACCTACTCTATTTTCAAAAGATGCTGTGGTCAATGCACAAACACCGGCGGCATTAAAATATGTTTTTGCAGCAT
>JAYPMN010000016.1:0-13718 GCA_038129925.1 Flavobacteriaceae bacterium | reverse complement strand
TCATTTCTTTTTATTCATTTCGTTTAAAATAATAACAAAGCCACCTCCAAGAACACAAATAAGGGAAATAAGTAATCCGTTATCCATATTTATAAAAAAAGCACTAATAAGGCAACTATAGCAACAGCTGCCATACAGATAATAAACACTCGTAAAGTTTTTTGTTCTTCCATTAATTAAAGTTTCATTAAAATCTTACTCAAATCCATTAAATCCAACTCAACTTTTTCGTGAATCAGTAAAAGGTGATGGAACTAAGGCCTTTAATCTTTATTTTATTTTTTCAAAAAAAGCTTTAACATCTCTATCTGAATCCATTGTTATTCTCGTACGACACTTGCCGGGACCTGCCCAACATCCATTAGGCTGATTATCATTATCTGACCCTTCCCATCTAATAAACTTATAACCTTCATTAGGAGATGCTGTAACACCTATAGTAGCTCCCTTTTTATACATCCCATTAGCATCAGGAGTTATTGTACCTCCTTCTGATGCTTTAATTGTAAGTTTATATTGTGTAGGAGTTATAGATTCTTCATCTATTTGTTCAGAAGAACAAGCAAAAAATATTAAAAAAAGGATAGAGCGTAATAATAGCTTTGCTTTTTTCATCAATTTAATCTTTGCTCAAATGTACTAATTCCATAGCAAAGTTTTAGTGAATTAATGAGCCTCCAATTTGATCTAAAGTTTGCATCTAGCATCTGCTGTAATTTTATTTGGTGTTCCAGATGTTCTTCCCATATCTTTATTTAATGAATTTACTTAAAAAGTTATTTTTCTATTTCCTGTTATTTTCTGGGTTGATACTTTCAACTTCACATTTAGGGGATAATTATATGGGCATAAGTGATGAAGAAGGTTATTTATTAGCGATTGGAATATGTTGTCTAATGGCTTTCTTTTTAGAATACTTTCTGCCAAATATTAGAAAATAAATTCTTGTGCTTTATTATTTATAATTGCAATCTTTAGAACTGCATCTACATGGGAATACTTCTGCTGTAGTGTTATCATTCACTTCTTTTTGAAGTATTCAACTAAATAATAAAATAAAAAGTGTAACATTTAAGGTTCTTTTAGTAAAATCAAATTAACATCTGCATTTTGACTATTTAATTTCAAAGTATCTTTATTAAAAAGGTATTTCCATCTGTAAACAGTATCCTTTTGCCTCAAATTAAAAATATTATTTCGTTCATATTGAATAATCTTTGTTCCGTTATCTTTTTTTAAACCATCCTCAACAGAGAAAGAATTAAACTCTTGACCTTTGATTGAGAAGTATTGATTTGAACTATTTTTTTTGATTCCGTTTAAATTAATTAAACGGTATTTACCATCAGGTATAGGTTGATAGCAAGAAGTAGTAAACAAAATTAGTGTAAATAAAAATAGTTTTTTCATCTACTCAAATCTACTAATTCCATCACAAAGTGAATTAGGGAGTTGGGTCTTTAACTGTTGTAAGAATTATATAAACTTAAAAGAAGAGCAGCTAAAGCAACTATAATGATTAATATCCAAGCACTTTTACTATTCTTATTTTCTTGATTCATTTCTTTTATTCAATCAATTAATATTTTATACTATCAACTTTTCTATATCTTCTTTTGTAAGATAAACAGAGTATTCATATCCGTTAATGGAGAACCTAACTGTATGTTCGTGTTTTAAAAATTTTCTGCCTAATTTACTGTTACTATAGAGATAAAAGGTGTTTTCGTAATCTATATTAATATTATTATCACCTATTTCAAATACTCTATCCTTTTTATTTTTTATAGAATCAAACAATTGAACAATTAACCGGGAATATTCGTTTTGTGACAATGTCAATTTATTTTCTTCTTTTAATTCAACATCTTTCATCATATAAACTACAGGGGTAAATGCTATATCAACTATTTCCTGATATTTACTCACTGTTATAAGTTCGTAATTATTTTTTTTAATCTTGACTTCCTGTGCTTTGGAAACAAAAAAAAATAATGTTATCAGCGGTAATAAATAATATTTTTTCATCAATTTAATTTTAGTCAAATCTACCAAATCCATCGCAAAGTTTTAGTGAATTAATGAGCCTCCAATTTGATCTAAAGTTTAAATCTAACCTCTGCTGTAATTTTATTTGGTGTTCCAGATGTTCTTCCCATATTTTATAATTTAGTGCTATGGAGTCATTTTTTAGTAGTTACGGAATTGAAGTTGTTGTATCTTTAATTGTTTGTGTTTTGGTGTCAATTTTTGGAAGGGTGATTTATTTTAGTTACTTCAAAAAGAAATAAATTCTTTTACTTTATTTTTTAATGCCTAATGCTTCTCATGTTGAATGAGGTGGAACAATATGTCAGTTCTAAAAGTGCCAGAAATAGAGAATAGATCAATATATATTTAATTGAGTAATCTTGTCAGAGTCACAATACACTTGCAATGAGAGACATAGTCTCGAATGAATTTCGTCTAAAAAAGCGTGCCAAATACGTGCCAAAAACGGTCTATTTTTAGTATATTTAAGTGTAAATCGTTCTTAAACTTGTATTCGCTTTTTTGGAGAATGCAGTTGGTTAATCCCTATAAAAAAAGGGATTCCAAAGAATCCCTTAAGGGTGGAAGATCGGTCTCGAACCGACGACCTCCTGAACCACAATCAGGCGCTCTAACCAACTGAGCTACAACCACCATTTGTTCGAGGTCAAATATAGTAAGATTTAATTATTTTATCGCTATGCTTACGCCCTCTTAATGTGTTTAGCATTAAGTTGTTTTCTTTAGTTTCTTGAATACTTGCATTTAAGTATATTACAAAGACTAATATATTTTTCACTATATTTATAATTATGAAATTTCTAGAAAAATATTACCCAATACTATTAGCATTCTTAAGTTTTCTCTATTCCATTTTCCTTTGGTTTAGCGGTGAGCAGCTCGAAGGTTTGTATGTTGGCCTCTGGCCAGTTACTATATTAGGATTCGCAATAGCTATCAGACAAAGAAGGAACGACGATCTAAATAAAAAGCAATGAATAATAAAATAATGTTTATTGTTGGTTGTATTATTTTCGTCATATATGTCTATTTTTTGCTGACAATAATTAGAAAGCAACATAAAATTCAAAGGAAAGAAAACATCAGGTCCTATGATACAAACGACATCGACGGTATTGGTAATCAAGGTCGTTTTCCTTCAAAAAAATAAGTTGGTTTAGCTGTCAGCTGAATAGACAATTTTAATTTGTTTTCGGATGGCATCCATCAGTGCTGCCATTTCCAAACTGTTTTCCCATGTCCATTTAGAAGATTGGGTAATTCCATTGCGAAAACAGTTATTAGCTTCAAGGATTTCATAAATATACCCTTTTCCATTTATGGGAAATGATTTGCTATACTCCTCTCCATTGAGAACCATTTTGATTTCTCTTGTTTCGTGCCACCTAGAATTCATGTAGATTTCTCCTAATTCGCCACAAATTCTTGCTTGCATGTCTTCATTGTGAGTAAAACTTGAATACAAGATCGCTTGTGCTTTTGGATATGATAAAATAAAACCTAGTTGTTCATCTACTCCTTCTTTCGTCAAAACTGCACTCGCCTTGATACTGTCTGGATTACCTAAAAAATGATATCCCAAAAACAAGGGATAAATACCTATATCAAGTAAGCTGCCTCCTCCTTTTTCCGGATTAAAAAGTCTCGATTCTACTCCCTTGTCTAACCCATTAAAACTAAAAGTTGCATTGATGTATCTCAAGCATCCAATTTTATTTTCTGAAATCCATTGATCTACTTGCTCAAAAGCAGGATTAAAACGCGTCCATAGGGCTTCCATTAAAAAAACATTTGACTCAGTCGCAGCTTGAATTATTTGCTTAACCTGCTTGGCATTCATACCCATAGGCTTTTCACAAAGCACTCCTTTACCCTGTTTTATCGCTTCTATGGAAAGTGCTGCGTGGGAAGGATGGAGCGATGCGATATAAACTAAATCTACCTCAGGGTCACGAAATAAGTCCGTATAATTAGAATATGAATTCTTTGCTTTGTATTTGTTAGCGAATTCGGTTGCTCTTGCAGAATCAGAGGAGGCAACCGCTTGTAAAGAACAATTTGGAACCAAAGCAAGATCAACCGCAAACTTATTTGCGATATTACCCAAGCCAACTATTCCCCATCGTATTAATTTCATTTACTAAATTTTAATGAACCAAATCAAACAAATTAGAAGTTGAAAGTAAACTTTTCGAGGTAAATCCCTCTCCTGCTTCGGTTCCTATAAGTCGACCAAAGTTTTTTGCGCGATAGCTTACACTCTCAATAAAGTTCTTACTCGATATAGGAGTTTCAGCTTCTTTAGATTCTGGATCAAAAAACTGTGATTTATATTCTTTTACTGCATTTAATTTATGCTCTAAATGTGAAGAAATATCGACTACTATATGCGGTTCAATATCCATCCATTGTATATATTCTAATATTAGTTTCGGTTTCCAAGGATCTTGAATGTTTCCTTTGGAGTCTTTCGTGTTGATTTTTTCAAGACCGCTTAAAAAACAAGCATCATTGACCAATTTATTCGCTCTTCCGTGATCTATATGACGATCATGTGAAGCATTACACAAAATAAGCTGAGGACGAAAAGATCGTATTTTTGAAATCAAAGCCAACTGGTGTGCCTCGTCATTTTGAAAAAAACCATCTCTGAATTGCATATTGATTCTCTGACCAACTCCCAATACAGCTGCCGCACTGAGTGCTTCTTCCTTCCTCATTTCTGCTGTCCCGCGTGTCCCGAGTTCTCCCTGTGTCAAATCTATAATAGCTACAGTTTTTCCCTGACTGATTGAAAGTGATATGCTCCCAGCGCAACCCAATTCAACGTCGTCTGGATGGGCTCCTATCGCTAAAATTTCGACTTCTTTCATCAACTTATTTTTGAAATAGATTGTATCAAGTCTCTTTTTAAATCCTCTATAGCCTCTATTCCAGTCGAAAAACGAACCATTTGCTCGGTAATTCCTTGAGCTCGACGCTCATCCTCACTTAAAAGGGCGTGAGAAGTCAGCCTTGGACTTAAGGCAGTACTTTCTATTCCTGCTAGACTCATGGTGGGCTTGACTAGTTCCATTCCTAATAAGAATTTCTTAGTATCGATTCCATTTACTAAGTCAAAAGATAACATTCCGCCAAAACCACTCATTTGACGCTTAGCAATCTCATGGCCTTGATGATCTTCAAGACCTGGATAGTATACTTGGTCAACCCAGTCTTGATCTCTTAAAAAATTAGAAAGGAGCAATGCATTGTTATTTTGTGCTTGAACTCTTACAAATAAAGTCTTTATACTACGCTCTAAAAGCCAAACGGTATAGTCGCTTAAACTACCTCCTAAATTTTTTGCAGATTCAAAAATTGTTGCGATGCTCGATTCTGAACCTACAACAACACCAGCACAGATATCGCTATGTCCGCCAAGATATTTAGTTGCACTGTGAATTACGATATCAATCCCATAAAGGATAGGGTTTTGATTAACTGGACTTGCAAAAGTATTGTCAATCATTGTCCATAATGACGCGCTCTTAGCAACCTCACCAATGGCTTTTAAATCAATGATTTTGAGCGTTGGGTTACTAGGTGTTTCAACATAGATTCCTTTAGTTTTTGGGGTGATTTCAGCTTCAAAATCGCTGGCATGGATTCCATTAGCAAAACTGTATTGAATCCCGTATTTAGAAAATTCTTTTTTAATAAAATTTCTAGTTCCACCGTACAGGTCGTCTTGAAAAATGACATGATCACCTGATTTCAAATGGGAGAGCAATGCTGTACTCACAGCAGCCATCCCTGAACTGAAAATTAATCCACTTTCAGCTCCTTCTAAAGTTGCAACTTTCTCACACAAGCCCCTTTGATTGGGAGTGTTAAAATAACGAGGGTACTGATTGATTTCTACATCGTTGAAAGCATAGGAAGTAGATGCGTATATTGGCGATATAGCTCCACCATACTGTGTATCTTTTAACTCACCAGCATGGACACATTGGGTCCTAAAATCCGATGACTTAATCATTGGATTCAATCCAAGATATTACGCTTGGGTCATCGGGTTGTGTTCTTGGAGATACCACACGAGCTAATCTTCCATCAGGATTGATGAGGTATTTTTGAAAATTCCATGAAACACTTGAATTCACAACACCATTTTTAGCTTCTCGTGTCAGAAACTCGTAGACTGGATGCATATCTTTTCCTTTAACAGAAATCTTACTCATCATCGGAAAAGTTACACCATAATTGCTTTCACAAAAAGCAGCAATTTTTTCATCTGAGCCTGGCTCCTGTCTTAAAAAGTTATTGGCAGGGAAACCTACAATGACAAATTCTTCATTTCCATACTTATCATACAATGCTTGAAGCTTTTTGTACTGTGGAGTAAGTCCACATTTTGATGCGGTATTGACTATCATGACTTTTTTTCCTTTTAAAGAACTAAAATCAAAATCTACACCTTCAATATTTTTAACGGTGAATTGAAAAATGGTTTTGTCGCTTTTATCTTGTGAAAAAGCTGCAGGTGAAGTCATCATAAACGCTAGAATAATTAAGATTAATCTCATTTGTTTTTTTTTCAAAGGTCGCTGTTTTTTTTGAATTGAAAAAAAAGACTTTTGTTAAACTATTTCAGCACTTAACCCTTCTTCCAAAAGATCTGTACAACGGGGCACTAAGTCTTCTAAAGAACCTGTTTTAACTGCACACTTCCCTGTAAAATGAACAAGGTAAGCACATTGTTCAGCTTGCATATAAGTGTGTTCACAAATCTTGATTAAACAACTAATCACATGGTCAAAGGTATTGACATCATCGTTGTATAAAATGATTTCGTGCTCTTGGTCTTCTTGCACAAGAACTTCTTCAATTCCCTCTGGACTTTCCTCTGGTTTGGTAGAAACTATTTTATAAATTTCAGGGCACACCATTGCTCTTTTTCTTTTGTGCATATTAAAGTTAAGTTTTCCTTTTGACACGCTTGCTGAAGAAAATTAACATCACTATTGTAAAACCCTGATAGAAACAAACTACCTCCCACCTTTAATGCTTGGCCATAACTTGGTATTTGCTCCAGTAATACATTTCTATTGATGTTTGCAAAAATAGCGTCATAAGTTGGTCGAGTGGACTCTAAAAAGGCTGCTTGAGATGAATGAATATTCTTACATCCATTGGTTTTTGCATTCTCAATTGTATTTTCAACACACCATGCGTCAAAATCAATTGCATGTATAGCTTTAGCTCCTTTTTTGGAAGCTAGAATACCTAAAACCCCAGTGCCACAACCCATATCAAGTAGAGTTTTATCTGATAGGGTTTCTTCTAAGACATATTCCATCATCATATGCGTTGTAGGGTGATGACCGGTTCCAAAACTCATTTTCGGATTGATGATTAACTCATAAGTCTTCCCTTGACTTTCATGAAAGTCAGCTCGAATCACACAATCACTTCCAACAAAGATGGGTTGAAATTCAGATTCCCACTTTGCATTCCAATTTTCAGGGGAAATTTCAGTAACTGTAAACTCAATATTAACACTTTCATGATCTAAAAGTGCTATTGAATCGAGAAAACTTTCTTTCTTCTGTGTTTTTGGAAGGTAGGCGTTCAGTCCCTCTTCTGTAAATAAAAAACTATCGAAGGGCAACTGTTGCAGTTGAGCAAGTAATATATCTTCCCAAGGGCTTTTGGGATTTACAGTAAAGCGATATTCCAGATACGCTTCCGCCATTAAAAAGCGTTTACTATGGCCATAAAGTCATCGGCATTTAAGGAGGCGCCTCCTATGAGTCCTCCATCTACATCAACCATAGAAAAAATCTCTTTCGCGTTATTAGGTTTTACGCTTCCTCCATAAAGTATTACAATATCTTCTGCTATCGCAGCATTGTAATTGGCTTCAATCTCTTTACGAATAAAGGCATGCATTTCTTGAGCTTGTTTTGGACTTGCAGTCTCTCCTGTACCGATGGCCCAAACAGGTTCATAAGCAAGTATGATTTGATCCCAAGCTTCACCCCCAAGATCAAACAAAGCAGAGGAAAGTTGTTCTTTTACCAAATCGAAGTGAGTATTTGCTTTTCGTTCACTTAACTCTTCTCCAAAGCAAAAAATAATTTCCATTCCATCTTCAATAGCAGTAGCTACTTTGGCTTTTAAGGATTTGTTTGTTTCTCCGTAAAGAGAACGCCTTTCAGAATGGCCAAGTATTACCGTTTGAACCCCAACCCCTTTTAACATAGAAGAAGACACCTCGCCTGTATGAGCACCTGAGGCCGCTGCATTCATGTTTTGAGCTGCTACCTTAATAGGTTGACCGTTTAGCATACTCACAGACTGAGAGAGCTGGGTAAGCGCAGGAGCTACATAAACCATTACATCTTCTCTAATGGAGTGCTGAATCAAATTAGTTAATAAAAGTTCGGTTTCAGCAGTATTGTTGTTCATTTTCCAATTGCCGGCTACTATTTGGTTTCTCATTTCAAAGTGTTTTAATTCTTGGATCTAAATATGCGTAAATAAAATCGACCACAATATTAATGATAATAAAGAAGAAGGCAATGGTTAAAACTGATCCCATTACAACAGGAATGTCTAATTGATTTAAAGCCTCAACAATTTCCTTCCCTAAGCCTTTCCATCCAAAGATGTATTCCACAAAAATTGCACCAGCTAGAAGCGAAGCAAACCATCCTGAAATCGCGGTAATAACAGGGTTTAGGGCATTTTTTATAGCGTGTTTTAAAAGTACCTGATAGCGCGAGAGCCCTTTTGCGTATGCAGTGCGAATATAATCTTCGGACAAGACTTCCAATAAGTTACTTCTCAACAATTGAATGATGACTGCTAGTGGTCTTATACCCAATACGATAGAGGGTAGAATTAGATTTTTCCATTGCAATCTATTTTCTCCACCGTAGTCATCCAATTCATAAAGACTTCCTGTCATATTGAGTCCAGTGTACTCGTGAAGCACATAACCAAAAAACCATGAAAATAAAATTGCACTAAAAAAAGAGGGAACACTCATCCCTAAAGTACTGATCAACTGCAAAAAACGATCAAGCCAATTGTCCTTATTTAAAGTAGCAACAATACCAAAAAAGATACCCAAAACCACAGCTATAGTCATTGAAGACAAGGCTAATAAAGCCGTATTAGGAAGTGTTTCCTTGATGATTTCAGCAATTGGTTTTCCCCTTTTTTGAAAAGAAGTTCTAAAATAGGGTGCTTTAACTACAACGACCTTATTTCTAGTATGGGTCAGAATCCATCCTCCGTAAATATTTTTATCATAAAATCCGAACACCGAAGGGTCTTTAGCATGAATTGAAAGAGGAAGCAAGTCGTTGAGATAATAAAAATACTGAGTCGTTATGGGCAAATCAAATCCAAATTTTGATTTGATTACCTCCAATTGTCCACTGTCTTCATTTTGATCCATCATCATTTGTGCTGGATCACCAGGAAGCACGGTAAATAGGAAAAAAACAAGGGTTGCGACTCCCCAAAGTGCTAAAAGTGCGGTCCCCAATTTAAGTCCAATATAACGAATCATCTGGCTACTTCTGCTTGCAAATGAATTAGTGCAAATACAGCGTAATTGACCATGTCATGGTAATTAGCATCAATTCCCTCACTAACCAATGTTTTCCCAGAATTTTCCTCAATTTGCTTCACTCTGAGGAGTTTTTGCAGTATCAAATCTGTCAACGAACTGACACGCATTTCTCTCCAAGCCTCACCGTAGTCATGATTTTTTTTTATCATCAAATCAAAAATGATTCGTATTTGTTCGTCATAAAGATGCAACGCTTGGTCTGTATCCAAATCCGGTTGATCCGCAATACCTTTTTCAATCTGAATAAGTGCTATGACGCTGTAATTTACAATGCCAATAAATTCAGATTCTTGGCTTTCCGCTACTTTTTGTTCTTTATTGGTTTGCAAGCTTCGAATTCGTTGGGCCTTTATAAAGATTTGATCTGTGAGGGAAGGGAGCCTTAGAATTCTCCAAGCAGCACCGTAATCTGTCATTTTATTTTTAAATAATGTACGGCATTGCTTTGTAATTGCTAAATACTGTTTTTTGGTCACCTCCATTTCATCTAAATTTGCCTAAATTTCGAACTTAAATTTAGTTTTAAACTTCTATTTACAAAAAAGTTATCAAAAAGAAAATCACAAAACTGGCTATTAATATTAAAGGAGCGCTCATCGACTTAAGTGAGCCTAAAGTAATGGGAATCTTAAATATAAATGAAGATTCTTTTTATGATGGTGGAAAATACAACAGTATTGGCAAGGCGCTCATACAAACGGAAAGAATGCTTAGCGATGGTGCTTTTTTCATTGACATTGGAGCTGCAAGTAGTAAGCCTGGAAGCCCAATCATTAAGCCCGAAGTAGAGCTTAAAAAATTACTCCCCATACTCCATGCCTTAATCAACAAGTTTCCAAAAACTCATTTTTCAATTGACACCTACAATAGTAAAGTAGCTAAGGAAGCCTTGAATATGGGTGCTAGTATGATAAATGATATTTCTGCGGGTAGAATCGACCCTGTAATGTTTAAAACCGTAGCAGATTTTAGAGTTCCCTATGTTTTGATGCATATGCAAGGAACCCCTAAAAACATGCAGGAACAACCTCAGTACGACAACATTACTAAAGAAATTAAGTTTGATTTAATCCAACAAATACAAGACGCTACTGCTCAAGGAATAACGGATCTTATAATAGACCCAGGTTTTGGATTTGGAAAAAATATAATTCACAACTATCAATTGCTTAGAGAGCTCGATAGCCTTACCGACCTTAATTGTCCAGTTCTAGTTGGTGTCTCGAGGAAATCTATGATTTACAAAGTGTTGAAGACCGGTCCAGATATGGCATTGAACGGAACAACTGCGCTTCACGCTTGGGTACTCGAACGTGGAGCATCCATTTTAAGAGTCCACGATGTAAAAGAGGCTAAAGAATGTATCGACTTATGGACTGCGCTTCAATAGTTTTTTTAAATTTACAAAAAGACCGTCCTTGGAGCTGACCGATTTTATTGATTTCTCTTTTATCGATGTTGTAGATATCCTACTCGTCGCTCTGCTCCTCTTCTATCTTTATAAATTACTTAAAGGTACAGTTGCTATCAATATCTTTATAGGAATTGTCATCATCTATCTGATTTGGAGACTAACAGATATACTCAATATGGATGTATTGAGTAATATACTAGGTAAATTTATCAGTGTAGGGTTTTTTGCGCTAATTGTCGTTTTCCAGCAAGAAATTAGAAAGTTTCTTTTACTGCTGGGTTCCACCAACTTTGCTACCAAAAGAAATGTACTGCGTTATTTTAGATTTTTAAATCAAGAGAAGAAAGCAACACACATAAACTTTGACGTTTTGATTGACGCTATTGAGGAAATGTCTAAAAACAAAACAGGCGCCATTATTGTTATTCAAAGAAATAACAGTCTTGAGTTTGCCTACACAAACAACAATAGGACGGACATCAAATTAGATCCTTTAGTTCTACAGAGTATTTTTTTTAAAAACAGTCCCTTACACGATGGAGCAGTGGTTGTAAAAAACAATAGAATAATTGCAACTCGTGTAGTTTTACCTCTATCAGACAAAGCTAAACTCCCCGCGAAATTCGGACTGAGACATCGAGCCGGACTAGGAATTACTGAAAAAACAGATGCTTTGGTTTTGGTTGTTTCAGAACAAACAGGAAAAGTCGTCTATATCAAAGACAGTGAATTCTATCCTATTGATTCTTTAGCTGCTTTAAAAAAAACCCTTTCGCAAGACCTAAGCGAGTAGCTTACAGCATAAATTCCTCTGCAAACTGAACCTCATACAGCTTGGCATAATAGCCGTTGGAGATCTTAAGCAGCTCCTCGTGTGTACCCTGCTCTACTATATTGCCTTGATCCATTACTATGATTCGGTCAGCATTTTTAACTGTTGCCAGACGATGTGCAATTACAATGGAGGTTTTACCTTCGGTTAGTGTATCTATTGCTTTTTGAATGACTTCCTCTGTGTAACTATCTACAGATGAGGTTGCCTCATCCAAGACCAATATCGCAGGTTGAGTAATGTAGGCTCTTAGGAAAGCAATTAATTGACGCTGACCTGAGGAAAGCATTACTCCTCGCTCCTTAACATTGTAATCATAACCTCCTGGAAGAGACTCTATAAAATCATGAACTCCAATTTTTTTAGCCGCATCAGCTACATCTTCCCTACCAATTTCAGGATCAAAAAGGGTAATATTATTGAATAAACTGTCAGCAAATAAAAAGACATCTTGTAAAACAACTGCAACATGCTTTCTAAGCGCATTCAGTTCAAAATCTTTAATTGATATCGAATCAATTTTAATGTCTCCCGTTTCGTATTCATAAAATCTCGAAAGCAAGTTGATGATGGTCGATTTTCCTGCTCCTGTAACACCTACGATGGCTACGGTTTCTCCTGCTTTAATATCAAGCGAAATTCCGTGTAAAACTTCCTCACCCTGGACGTAAGAAAAATGAAGCTGATCAAAAGATATGGCTCCTTCTAAAGTCTCTGGACTTTTAGTTCCTGTATTCTCTATACTACTATCAGTTTCAAGTATTTTAAAAATACGATCCGCAGCTACCATACCCATTTGAAGAGTATTGAACTTATCGGCTATTTGCCTCAAAGGTCTGAACAACATTTGTGACATCTGGATGAATAAGAAAATGGTTCCTAGGGAAACTCCCCCTCCTGAAATGACATTTAAACCTCCATACCAAACAAGCAAACCAATAGTAACAGATGAGGAAATTTCAGCAACCGGAAAAAAAATGGAGTTAAACCAAACTGTTTTTAACCAAGCCTTTTTGTGCTTTTCATTGATCGCGACAAATTGATCGTATTCAATCTTTTCTCGGTGAAAGATCTGCACAATTTTCATCCCACTAAGTCGTTCCTGGACAAATGAATTCAGATTCGCAACTTGAAGACGGACTTCCTCAAAAGCTTTTTTCATCGATTTTTGAAACAATCGTGTAGCGTGAAGTATTATTGGAAGTATTGAAAACACGATCAAGGTCAACCTCCAGTCCACATATGTCATAACCCCTATCACCAGAACCATTTTAAGCAGGTCGGCAATAATCATAAAGAGTCCTTGGGAAAAAATACTCGCTATGGTTTCAATATCGCTTACCGCTCTTGTTACCAACCTTCCAACAGCAGTCTTATCAAAATAACTCATCTTAAAAAAGATGATTTTATTAAATAATTGCACTCTCAAGTCTCTTATCACCTTTTGCCCTAACCAATTGGCATAAAAGACAAATAAAAATTGGAAAATCACTTCTAAAAGTAAAGCGCCAAGCATAAAGCCAACAAAGAGCAACATACCCTCGTAATTCTTGGGTCTGATGTAGTCATCTACTGTAATTTTAAGAAGATAAGGTGTTAATGTTGAGAATATAGAGAGCAGTATTGCTGCAACTAAAACAAAGTAATAGGTTCCCTTAAATGGCTTTACAAAAGCCATCAATTTTGAGAAAAGATTTAAATCAAATATTTTACCGCTGACTTTAGCCATGTTCTAAATATATTGAATTTGGATATTCTATGTGCGTTAAAAAAAGTCCTTCAGCTGGAACTGA
>JAYPMN010000015.1:6703-13947 GCA_038129925.1 Flavobacteriaceae bacterium | reverse complement strand
TTTATAGTCCTGAAAATTTTGACTTCTCCTATGCTTACAATGAATCCATCCATCGGGATTACGAAATTGAAAAGCAGGAAGAGTTTAATTTATTATTGGGTACAAATTACGGTCATGCTTTTTCATCCAAACCCATTGAACCATTTAAAAAAGTAAAGTCTTTTGATCGAAAAAAATACCTCCAATGGCTTCAGCAGCTTAATTTCAATTTATTACCCAGTTCTGTAGAGGCTTCAGTCAATGTAAATAGGATATTGAATAATCAAAAATTCAGGCAAGTTTATCTCGAAGGGGTAGATGCCTCTATACAACGGAGCTTACCTAATTTACAGCAACGAAATTTTTTATTTGATTACAATTACGCAATAAACCATAATTTTTCTAAGTCTCTTCGTCTTAACTTCAATGCTGCAACGAGTAGCATCATACGTCACAACGGTTTAGCAGAGGCAGGAATTATGAACCCCTTTCAGCAGGATAAAAATGCACTTTGGCAAGGCATATTAAATACTGGTGAACCCAACAACCATATTCAAACTTTTTCATTGAATTACAAACTGCCGTTTCAATACATTCCCTTTTTGAGTTTTGTGGATGCAACTTATAATTATACTGGTAATTTTAACTGGCAAAGAGGTTCTGAAGCCTTGTCTCAGGTAGTTAGCGACGATGGAATACCATTGGGGATTGTCAATACCATTCAAAATAACAATACCAAAACGCTTACAACAGCATTTTCGTTTTCAAAACTATATTCAGCACTGGGATTAAAATCCAATTTTAGCACCCCATTTAACAGGAGGGTTCAAGCTGCCAGAGAGACAAATGATAGCCTTTCTAAGAAGAAAAGTTCTTTGTTAAAAGTTGGATTGACCAAATTGGTTGATTTAATGACCTTAGTTAAAAGGGTGCAAGCAAGTTACAGTGAAAACAACGGTTCTGTGCTTCCAGGCTATTTGCCTTCTGTAGGTTTTGCAGGTGGATTACAGCCTACTTTAGGATATACCTTGGGAAACCAAGCCGACATTCGCTATGAAGCAGCCAGACAAGGATGGTTAACTGGTTTTCCAAACTTTAACCAGTCCTTTTCACAAATGCATTCAAGCAAATTTAAAGCAAGTGCACAGTTGATTCCTATGAAAGGATTGATAATTGATTTTAATGCTGATCGTGATTATATGGAAAATCGATTGGAGAATTTTAAAGTCGAGGATCAAAGCTATATACCCAGGAACTCAAACGTCTTTGGAAACTTTGGGATGTCAACTATTCTGCTTAGAACAGCATTTAATCCTTCTAGGGGTTCGATAAGTAGTAATTTTGAAAACTTTAGATCCAGCCGACTTAAAATTGCTGAGCGCCTCGTCCAAAACACCCCTTTTGAAGGAATGGGAGTCAACAAGGAGGGTTATCCCTTAGGATATGGCAAGAGTCAACAAGAGGTTTTACTCAATTCTTTTCTCTCAGCATACACGGGC
Source organism: Flavobacteriaceae bacterium (assembly GCA_038129925.1). Classification (GTDB taxonomy): domain Bacteria; phylum Bacteroidota; class Bacteroidia; order Flavobacteriales; family Flavobacteriaceae; genus MS024-2A. The sequence goes on along the minus strand of JAYPMN010000015.1, from coordinate 12,469 downwards.
CAAAGTTCAGATAAAATTAATCTTAGCCCAATGCGGGGTGCACCCTTGCCAAATTGGAATTTAAAGTTTACTGGACTCACCGATATCAAATCTCTTTCTAAAATCTTTTCCCGTTTATCGATCAATCATGCTTATCGGGCCAGCTACACTATAACAAATTTTCAATCAAACTTTGAATTTGATCCAAATCAGCCAAATAGAATGGATAAATTGGGGAATGTGATTACCGAACGATTATACTCAAACGTCAATCTAGTAGAACAATTCAATCCCCTACTGCGCTTGGATATGGAGATGAATAACTCCTTAAAGTTGCTTGCTGAATTGAGAAAAGAACGTGCAATTTCCTTGAGTTTAGACAACAATTTGATAACTGAATCAAGTGGTGACGAATATGTTGCCGGTTTAGGATATCGTGTCAAGGATGTTCGATTCAGGACTAATTTTGGAGGAAGGAGAGTGATACTCAAGGGTGATTTGAATATCAGGGCAGACGTTTCGTACAGAGATAACGTAACAGTATTGAGGAACTTAGAGTACGATAACAATCAAGTCACTGCAGGACAACGTATCCTCGCTATTAAAATTAACGCGGATTATGCCCTATCCCGAAACCTTACCGCCCTGTTTTTTTACGATCATAATTTTTCTGAGTTTGCTATCTCAACTGCTTTCCCTCAGACGAGTATTCGTTCTGGTTTTACAGTTCGTTATAACTTTGGAAACTAAAGTCATTAGTAATTCCAGATTTCTTTTACATTTGTGCATCAAGAAGACTAAAATGAATGTACCAGAAAATTTAAAATACACCAAAGACCACGAATGGGTTAAGGTTGAAGGAGACGAAGCAACTATTGGAATTACTGATTTTGCTCAAGGAGAACTTGGCGATATTGTTTATATTGAGATAGAAACACTGGATGAAGAATTAGAGGCTGAGGCTGTTTTTGGTACAGTAGAAGCAGTAAAAACTGTTTCTGATCTTTTTATGCCCCTTTCCGGAACAATTATTGCCTTTAATGAAGACTTAGAAGATGCTCCTGAAACCGTAAATGAAGACGCTTATGGTTCTGGGTGGATGATAAAAATTAAGCTCAGTGATACAGCTGAGATTCAAAATCTCCTTGATGCAGAATCGTATAAATCGCTGGTTACAGGCTGATCGCTTTTTTAAATCACTTGCCATTTTTGCAACCCTAGTAGTTGTATATCTAAGTTTGAAGCCTCCCTCACCAGAAATTGATCCATGGAGTTTCTTATGGTTCAGAGGAGACCTTGTTCTTCATTTTATTTGCTATTTTGGCCTGACTTTATTGTATTTTTTCGCCTTATACACTTTGACTAATCCAATGACTAAATCTTTGGCCTATGCTATTGTCCTTGGGACCTTTTTAGAGACCTTACAATTAGTTCCATTATTTCAGCGCTATTTTGACTGGCAAGATCTTACAGCTAATTTACTAGGTGGGCTTGTCTCATGGCTCATTATCAAAGGAGTTTTTTATTATTCTATTAAAAAATAAGTTGTTTGTTTTAGTTTTATTTTTATTTTAGCTATCCAAAGATTGGATTATTATGCAACCCAAAAAAAGTGAAAAAGCAGATTTAAGTAAAAATAGCAGTCTATATTTTGTTATTGGTTTGTCTTTGATATTATTGATTTCATGGCAGGCTATCGAGTGGAGAACTTATGAAAAGGTCTATGCCTACGAAGCATTAAACGTTGAGGATGAAGACGATGAAGAAATTCCAATCACAGAACAATTAAAGACCCCACCACCACCACCACCACCACCACCACCAGCACCAGAAGTGATTGAAGTGGTAGAAGATGAAGAAGAAGTTGAGGAAACAGTAATTGAATCTACTGAAACCAATGAAGATGAAATAATCGAGGTTGAAGAAGTCGAGATAGAGGAAGAAATCGAAGATGTAGATGTACCTTTTGCTGTGATTGAAGATGTGCCTATCTTCCCTGGTTGTGAAAAAGTGGCTAAGTCTGAACGCAGAAATTGTTTTCAGGAGCAAATGAACAGACATATCCGTAGAAACTTTAGATATCCTGAAATTGCTCAAGAAATGGGAATTCAAGGACGTGTCTATGTAAATTTTATCATTGCTAAAGATGGGAGTATTTCTAATATACGAATGCGAGGTCCAGACAAAAATTTGGAAAAAGAGGCACAACGCATCATCTCCAAGTTGCCAAACATGACCCCAGGAAAACAAAGAGGTCGTGCGGTACGTGTTCCTTTTAGTATACCAATTACCTTTAGGCTACAATAGCAAACGATTTTAAAACATTTAAAACTCACCATTTCGGTGGGTTTTTTTATTTCTAAATACCCAGGGGGGCAATATTTTTGATGCTTTAAATTAAATCCTAGCCCCATGGAAATAAAAAAACCAAAGTTGATATGAATAAAATTCAGCACTTTATTTGTGATTGGTCTTTGCCTAATGCTTTTTATCTCTTGTAAACTAATTGAGTTGAAAACCTATGAGAAAGATCAATTTAAGTATGAATCAATTCTAGTTGAACAAGATAAGGAGGAAGAAATCTCACTTACAGAACAAATTAAAAAACCTCCATCACCTCCGCCTCTACCCGTACAAGCACCTACAGTAATTGATTCGATTTTTCTTGAAGCTCTTTAGTTTTTTAATAAACGTAAAATAGATTGGACGTTGGCTATTTGTCGATTATCTTTGCGGATTGAAGATGCCGAGAGATGAGCCAAAATAAAATGACCTTGCTTTCAAATAGAGGCTTGAGCTTAACCGATTTTTCTGAACTAACTAAGTTTAGGCTATCCGTTACTGTTGTTATTTCATCCATTGCTGGTTATTTTTTAGCAGTTGATACGGTTCACTATCCAACACTATTATTACTTGTGATAGGAGGCTATGCTATGGTTGGAGCTTCAAACGTTTTTAATCAGGTTTTCGAAAAGGACCTGGATGGACTCATGGAACGTACAATGAACAGACCTTTGCCGAGAGAGCGTATCCACCCCAATTCAGCACTCTTAATTGGTGTAGTCTTAACGCTTATTGGAATTGCTGCACTCTACATCATCAACATCAAAACAGCTTTCTTTGCAAGTATCTCAATTTTCTTATACGCCTGTTTGTATACTCCTTTAAAGCAAAAGACTTCTTTATCTGTATTTGTTGGAGCCTTTCCAGGGGCCATCCCATTTATGCTGGGTTGGGTGGCAGCAACCAACGAATTTGGTATAGAACCAGGGGTATTGTTTATGTTACAATTTTTTTGGCAATTCCCTCATTTTTGGGCAATTGGTTGGGTAATGCACGACCAATATGAAAATGCAGGATTTAAAATGCTACCCTCCGGTAAGCCTGACCAAATTACAGCTTTTCAGATTGTTTTTTACACTTTTTGGACCGTACTGATTTCTTTAATTCCTGCTTTTCAATACACAGGAAAACTTTACTTAACACTTCTGGCAGCCTGCTTGGTAGGATTTTTAGGAGTGTTTTTTCTCTACGCTGGAATACAACTTATGTACCTCAAAACGGATAAGGCAGCGCGTTTTTTAATTCGAGCTAGTATTATCTACATTATTGGAATACAATTGGTATACGTACTCGATAAATTTATGTTACAATGAATACAAACGATTCTTTACAAGTAAAAAGTAACCGAGCCAAAAAAATGATGCTTTGGTTTGGTATGATCAGTATGAGTATGACTTTTGCTGGTCTTACCAGTGCTTATGTGGTAAGTAGTTCACGCTCCGATTGGATAGAACAAATTAACCTTCCCTTTGACTTTACCATCAGTACAATACTCTTAATTTTAAGTAGTGGAACCTTTTACTTGGCTTTGAAGAGCGTTAAAACCACCTTAATAAAAAGAGCTCAATTATTGCTTTTTGTCACACTGGGATTGGCTCTGGCATTTATTTACTTCCAGTTTCAAGGATTTGATGAATTTATTAAACAAGGATATTATTTTACAGGAGCAGAAAGTTCAATAACCACTTCCTATTTATATGTTCTTGTTTTACTCCACCTAGCCCATCTAACAGGGGGTATCGTCGTAGTTTTGTATGTACTATACAGAACTTTTAGGGGCAAGTATTTAGAAGGAAATACCTTGGGTTTTGAAATGGCAGTCACTTTTTGGCATTTTCTGGATATTCTATGGCTATATTTATTTTTATTCGTTTCATTCTACGGTTAAAAATTAATAAATTTGTAATGAATTTAACATGATAATATGGAAGTAACAGCCAACTCAGCTGCTGAAAATGAAGAAGTGTGGGGAGGGGGAAACAGACCTCTCAATGCCAGCTATGGAAAAATGATGATGTGGTTCTTCATCGTATCTGATGCCTTGACATTTACAGGATTTTTGGTTTCTTATGGTTTTTCTAGATTTAAAAACATCAATTCGTGGCCAATAGCCGACGAAGTTTTTACCCACTTTCCTTTTCTTCACGGTATAGACGCACCGATGTACTATGTGGCCTTAATGACCTTTATATTAATTTTTTCCTCTGTAACTATGGTACTAGCGGTTGATGCTGGACATCATATGCAAAAATCAAAGGTTACCTTCTATATGCTGTTGACCATTATTGGTGGAGCAATTTTTGTCGGCTCACAAGCATGGGAATGGAAAAACTTTATCAAAGGAGAATACGGCGCTCTAGAAACTCGTGGCGGTCAAATCCTTCAATTTGTTGATACCTCCTCAGGAAAACGGGCAGCCATTCAAGAATTTGCAATTGGAATAGAAACAGATCGTTCGACCCACCAATCAAATGAGGGAATATGGTTTAGCTCAGAAACAGCTTTACCCAAAGTTTCTCTAGAAGAAGTAAAGAGAGGATTTATAGCTGATGAAAACCTTGTTATTCGTACCCAGCAACTAAACGAAAAAGGGGAAAAAACTGTACTCAGTAGAGCGGCCTCTATGGGAAAACTCAACGAAGCTGTTGGAGTTGTTGAAGGGGCAAACCTAATCCACAACGAATATGGGAACAGACTTTTTGCAGACTTCTTTTTCTTTATCACTGGTTTTCACGGATTTCACGTTTTATCCGGTGTGGTGATCAATATCATTATCTTTTTCAATGTTATTCTGGGAACTTATGAACGAAGAGGGCATTATGAAATGGTTGAAAAAGTAGGACTATATTGGCACTTTGTCGATTTGGTATGGGTATTTGTTTTCACTTTCTTCTATCTTGTATAAACTAATTAAACTACAAAAAATGGCTGCAGAAGGACATAAGCTTGCAATTTTTAGAGGACTTTTAAAGTTCAAATCCAATCAACAAAAAATTTGGGGAGTACTGATTTTTCTCTCTATAGTAACCACTATTGAGGTTGCACTAGGGATCGTTAAGCCTGAAGTTTTAATGGTACCCTTTCTTAGAATGAAACTCCTGAATTGGATTTTTATCATATTAACCATAGTAAAGGCTTACTATATCGCTTGGGACTTCATGCACATACGCGATGAAACCAGCGGCTTAAAAAATTCAATTGTACTTCCACTACTCATCCTAATCCCTTATTTGGCATTTATTTTGATCATTGAAGCGGATTATATTTTTGATGTTATGGACACAGGTTTTATAGCTTGGAACTTCTAATAATCCACTTTTAATAAAATAAGCGGCTCAACTCGCTCTTTTTTTATCATTGCAAGCGTATAGAGGATAGACTTAATCAGTATCATAAGTTGGTTTTTAAAATCGAGGGAACTAGTAGTTATATAAATTTGAATTA
>JAYPMN010000015.1:0-6603 GCA_038129925.1 Flavobacteriaceae bacterium | reverse complement strand
ATCATAAGTTGGTTTTTAAAATCGAGGGAACTAGTAGTTATATAAATTTGAATTAAACAGCGAACTCTTAAAAAGATGAAAAGGAATGACTTAAATAAAAAGATTGTTTTGGGAATTTTATTCATATTCCCTCTTGTGGTTTATCTCTTCTTTGCTTCAGGGAAAAATAATTTTGCTAAGCTTCCTGTTCTTACCTCTGGAATTACTGAAATTAGTGATCTAGACTCCACAAGCTCTATTCAGTTTAAAGATAAAATTACCATCTTGGGATATTGGGGAGGAAGTTTAGAGGAGAAACAAGCTGAAGCTTTAAATCTCAATGAGAAAATTTACAAACGTTTCTATGGGTTTGAAGATTTTCAATTTGTATTCCTTGTCAGTGAAGCCTATACTGCAGAAGTTGATCAACTTAAAAAAGCACTCCGTGAGGGCGTAAGAACAGACTTGACTAAATGGAACTTTGTAACTGTATCTAAAGAAACCATGTACAAGCATTTCAGTTCTCTAAATACTCCTTTAAAACTCAATGAAGTAGGCAGCACCCCTTTTGTTTTTATTATTGATAAAGACGCTAATTTGAGAGGGAGAAACGATGATGAAGATCAAGGAACTGTTTTTGGATTTGATGCACGCTCTGTTGCGCAAATTAACAAGAAGATGATTGATGATGTAAAAGTTATTTTAGCTGAATATAGACTTGCTTTAAAAATATATAATACAAAAAGAGAAAAGTAATCCATATGTCTAAACTCAAATATGTAGGTCTTTTTTTAGTGATTTTGATATTTGGAATTTTATTTATCCCCAAAATCATTGACCGAGTCAAAAATGATACTATCGTTCAAGATGGGAGATCAAAATCAGGAGAACCATTACAATACATAACCCTGAACGGAGAAGCTAAAAGTGTACCAGAATTTACTTTCCTAAATCAGGACAGCTTATTTATTTCGAATGAAGATTTTAAGGGGAAGGTTTATGTTGCAGAGTTTTTCTTCACTTCTTGTCCTAGTATCTGTCCGATCATGAATAAAAACATGAAAAAAATTGAAACTCAATTTGGCTCTCGTAGTGATTTTGGGATTGCCTCTTTTACTATTGATCCCAAACACGATACCCCTTCTGTTTTAAAAGAATATGCTGAGGACTATGATGTATTTTCTCAAAACTGGCATTTTCTTACGGGAGATAAAGAAGTAATATATGCGCTTGCAAATCAAGGATTTAATATCTTTGCATCGGTAAACCCAAGAGTAGAGGGAGGCTTTGAGCATCAAGGGTATTTTGCTCTGATTGATAAAGACGGTTATATCCGCTCCCGCACAGACCAATTTGATAATCCCATAGTGTATTATATGGGAATTGATCAAGAGAATCTAGAGGTACAGGAGGTTGACCTCCTTATAGAGGATATTGAAAAACTATTAAAAGAATAAAGGATGAGTACAAAAGCTGTGAATTACGAAAAGAAATATAAAACTTGGATATGGATTGTTTCAATTTTAATTCCTGTAGTAGTTGCTTTATTGTTTATGGTTCGCATACCTGATGTGGCACCATTGACTTTTCTACCCCCAATTTATGCAGTAATAAATGGAATTACCGCAATAGTTTTAATGATTGCATATTGGGCAATCCGACAAAAAAACATCAGCCTGCACGAACAACTGATGAAGACGTCCATTGGTCTTTCGTTAATCTTTTTAGTCATGTATGTAGCCTACCATATGACGTCTGACCCTACGCCATACGGAGGAGAGGGAATGATTAGATATGTATATTATTTTATTTTGATTAGCCATATCTTACTCTCAATAGGGATCATACCTATGGTACTTATCACCTATGTGAGGGCCATCTCAAATTTATTTTTTGAGCATAAAAAAATTGCCCGATATACGTTTCCTATCTGGATGTATATTGCGGTAACTGGTGTGATTGTCTATCTAATGATTTCTCCCTATTATGCGTAAACCGGAACTTGTTATTGTTTTCTTTTTGATACTTTTCCTATTGAGTATAGACACAGGGTATTCTCAGTGCTCAATGTGTAGAGCGGTGCTTCAATCAGAAGAAGGGAAAGCAACTGCAAGAGGAATAAATAATGGAATTTTATACCTGATGGCAATCCCTTATTTACTAGTAGGACTTGTGGGGTGGAAAGTTTTTCAAATTTTAAAAAAATAATTAGGGGGGAATAATGTAACTTTTTGAATTCCTAATAGTCTAATACATAAAATAAGGAAAAGAAATCGTAATTTTTGTTTAATATTTAAGCCAAATTCTTGATGATTCAGATCAAAAGCCTCCACAAGTCATATAAAATGGGCTCATCTTCACTGCATGTCCTCAAAGGGATCAATTTTAATATAGAAGAAGGTGAATTGGTAGCGATAATGGGGTCCTCTGGATCTGGGAAATCTACTTTGCTCAATATTTTAGGAATGTTAGATGTTGCCGATGAAGGAGAATACATCCTTGATCAGGTTCCCATCAAGAATTTAAACGAAACTAAAGCTGCCAAATACCGAAATAAATTTTTAGGATTTGTTTTCCAATCATTCAACCTAATTAATTATAAATCTGCACTAGAAAATGTTTCACTTCCTTTGTATTACCAAAGGATTCCAAGAAAAGAAAGGCAGCAGATGGCCTTGGAATATTTGGAAAAAGTAGGACTCAAAGATTGGGCAACCCACCTGCCTAGTGAATTATCTGGAGGGCAAAAGCAACGAGTTGCTATAGCTAGGGCCATGGCATCACGTCCCAAAGTTTTGCTAGCAGATGAGCCGACAGGAGCCTTAGATTCTAAAACATCTTATGAAGTTATGGATCTCATTCAAAAGATCAATGAGGAAGGAAAAACGATTTTAGTGGTCACCCATGAACCAGATATTGCCCAAATGTGTAAGCGGATTGTTCAGCTTAAGGACGGAGTGATTATAGAAGATAAAAAAGTAGACCAAGTTCTAGCTTCTGCCTATGTTAAATAGAGACCGTTGGAGGGAAATATTCGAAACCATAAGCAAAAACAAGCTACGAACCTTTTTGTCAGGATTTACTGTTGCACTTGGAATCTTTATTTTCATCATTCTTTTTGGCTTGGGTAACGGTCTCAAAAATACATTTCAAGAGTTTTTTTTAGATGATGCAAGTAATGCTATTTTTCTCTATCCAGGGAAGACCTCCATGCCTTACAAAGGGTTTAAAGCCAATCGTAGAATAGAATTTGATAATGAGGATTTGGAGGACATCAGAAAAAACTTTGCCATGTTGACCGAATTCGTTACCCCGCGTATCAGCAGAAGCGCTCTTACACGATATAAAAACGAAAGCAATACTTACACTACAAGAGCCGTTGCACCCGGTCATCAATTGGTTGAAAAAACTATTTTGATGAAAGGAAGATATGTCAATGAAAAGGATATAAATGAAAAAACTAAGAACGCAGTCATAGGAAGATTGGTTGCTAAAGATTTATTTAAAACAGAGGATCCATTAGGGAAGTATATTAATGTTGGATCTACTGCTTTTAAAGTGATAGGGGTGTTTCAAGACGACGGAGGAGATCGAGAAGAACGCTATATATATATTCCCTACACCACACGTCAATTGCTAGAAAAAAGCAATGATAAAGTAGATCAAATTATTGTAACCTTTCCCAAGGAGTTAGGTCATACAGGAGCAATTGCTCTAGAATCTTCTCTAAAAAAATATTTTAAAGACAAAAAGTCGATAGATCCGCGTGATCCTAATGGAATTTATTTTCAAAATCTTACTGATGACTTAAAACAGAGTCAGCAGTTTGCTGTAGTCTTACAGCTTATTGTAAGTTTTGTTGGCCTAGGAACTTTAATAGCTGGGATTATTGGAATTTCCAATATCATGGTTTTTGTGGTCAAAGAGCGTACTAAAGAACTTGGAATACGAAAAGCCCTTGGCGCAACCCCTAAGACAGTCATCCAGATGATTTTGCAGGAGTCTGTATTCATTACCGCTATCTCTGGCTATGTAGGACTATTTTTAGGAATTGTAGTGTTAAAGAATATTGGACTCAAATTGGAAGAATATTTTATTAAAGATCCGTACATCGATTTTGGAACTGCACTGGCCGCAACTCTAGTATTAATCCTTTTTGGGGCTATTGCAGGATACATTCCAGCAAAAAGAGCTTCAAGTATAAAACCCATAGTCGCACTCAGAGATGAATAGTTTAAAAGTACTTTTTGACCGTGACACCTGGCAAGAAATTTTTGGATCAATTTCCAAAAATAAAACACGTACGGTGATTACTGTGATTGGTGTTTTATGGGGTATTTTTATTTATATCGCTTTATCGGGTGCTGCCAAAGGTTTAGATAACGGCTTTGAACGTCAATTTGAAAATATTGCGATGAACTCCATGTTTATTTGGGCACAGCAAACCAGTATTCCCTATGATGGATTTAAAATTGGTAGAAGAGTAGAACTTAAACTATCAGATATTGAAGTTTTAAAAAAACGTGTGCCAGAAATTGAATTTATTGCTCCCCGAAATGCAAGAGGTGTTTTTGGCGGTACGAGCCCTCAAGTAGTTAGAAAGAACAAATCAAGTAATTATAACGTTTATGGAGACTATCCAGTCTATACTAAAATTGCAACAAAAAAAATATATGAGGGGGGTCGCTTTATCAATGAGGATGACATCAAATACAAACGAAAAGTTTGTGTAATAGGGGAGCGGACTCAAACTGAATTGTTTGAAAAAGATGAAGAGCCTATTGGACAATACATTCGTATAAATGATATTTACTTTCAAGTGATTGGGGTTCATAAATTTGTTCCAGGAGGAGGGTTTGAAAGTGATGGGGATATTTTTATCCCTTTTGAAACCTATCGTCAAATCTATAATTCTGGAAATAATGTACAATGGTTTACCATTGCGGCGTATGATGATGCTGATGTAATCAAGGTTGAAAAAGATATTAAATTTACACTCAAAAGAATTCATAGGGTTTCCCCAGAAGATGAACGGGCTTTTGGTGGGTTTAACCTAGGCGAAATATTCAACAAAATCGTTGGATTTTCAAAAGGCATGACCCTCTTATCCCTAATTGTAGGTATTGCAACTATTATTGCTGGAGTCATTGGCATCGGAAATATATTATTGATATCCGTTAAAGAGCGAACTAAAGAGCTTGGTGTCCGTCGCGCTCTAGGAGCTACTCCTTCAGAAGTACGAAATCAGATTATTGTTGAATCAATTTTTTTAACAGTTATCGCAGGAATTTTAGGAATTATTTTAGGAGCTTTTGCTCTTGCAGGAATCAATGCTGCAACTGCAGATTTAACCGATTTTCCCTATACCAATCCTACAGTACCCATTCCATTTATTTTGGCAGCCTTGTTTATCATGGTCTTTTTAGGAACCCTAATCGGATTGATACCAGCTCAAAGAGCAGTTAGTATAAAACCCATAGACGCATTAAGAGAAGAATAACAAAATTATTATATATCCAATATCATGAAGATTTTAAAATACATCGGAATTTCAGCAGTCATTTTAGGCGCTTTATTTGCAACGGCTTATTTTATCAAAACCAATAATAAGTCAGTGATCGAATACGATACCGAATCTGCCACGATTACTAATATTGAAAAGAAGACCGTGGTAACAGGTAAAGTTATACCGGAAGATGAGGTTGAGATCAAACCCCAAATACAAGGAATCATTGAGGGACTCTTTGTCGAGGAAGGAGATATAGTTCAAACAGGTGACCTCTTGGCTAAAATCAAAGTTGTGCCCAATGAACAAAATTTAAACAGTGCTAAAGGTAGACTTCAAAACTCGCAAATTGTACTGAATAATGCTAAAATCGAGTTTGATAGAAATCGAGATCTATTTGAAAAAGGGATCATCTCCAGACAACAATTCCAAAACGTAGAACTACAGTATAATCAAGCTTTACAAAGTGTGAGTAATGCAGAATCTGATTTAGAGATTATTCGTTCCGGTTCTGCAGGAGGTGCAGCTTCTGCCAACACTAATATTAGAGCTACCGTGCCCGGTACAATTTTGGAAATTCCTGTTGAAGAAGGGTTTCAGGTTATTGCCAGTAATAGTTTTAACGCGGGGACTACCATTGCAACCATAGCCGATATGAAGAAAATGATCTTTGAGGGTAAGGTCGATGAAGCTGAAGTAGGAAAACTACGCGTAGGAATGCCGCTTGAAGTAAATTTAGGAGCCATTGAAGATCAATCTTTGGATGCTGAATTAAAATTTATTGCTCCCAAGGGAAATGAAGAGCAAGGTGCTGTTCAATTTATTATCGAGGCAGATTTATTTTTAAATGACTCAATATTTATCCGTGCGGGCTATAGTGCAAACGCTTCTTTAGTGCTTGAGAGAAAAGATAGCATCATGGCCATTTCTGAGGCGTTATTACAATTTGATAGAGAAACAGAAAAACCCTATGTACAAGTACTAATTGGAGAGCAAGAATTTGAAAGACGTGATGTTGAGATAGGAATTTCTGATGGAGTCAATGTTGAAGTCTTTTCCGGAATTACAATGGAAGATAAGATCAAGGTTTGGAACAAAACAGAACCCATCAAAAAAGG
>JAYPMN010000014.1:6622-14380 GCA_038129925.1 Flavobacteriaceae bacterium | reverse complement strand
GCATAGTTGACTAAATCTTTTGGTATCAAAAGACGTCCCGATGCATCCATCTCAACAGTTTTTACTCCTGCCGTAAAACGACGAATAAAATCATTATTCTTCTTGTTGAATCGATTCAACGCATTGACCTTCTCCATCATTTGCTCCCACTCTTTCAAAGGGTAGAGCTCAAGACACGTATTGAATACAGCGCGCTTTATCACAAAGCCTTCAGTCATTGCAGCTGCCAATTGCTTCTTTATCGCAACAGGCATCATTATACGCCCTTTGGTATCTGCCTTACATTCATATGTCCCGACTAAATGCTGCACTTTTATTGAGATTTGATATCAAATATAATTGATATTTACCACAATTTACCACAATTTACCACATTGTTAATAAGTTTTACCACCCTCACTTTAGCAGTCTAAAATCCAGCTAGAAATAAAACAAGCATGCTTCATGTGAAATGCCTATCTTTGTAGACTAATTTTTAGGTAGGTATGATGAATCAAATTGTTCAAGAAGCAGAATTTCGATATGTCGAAGCTGGAAAAGGACAGCCGATTATAATATTACACGGCCTAATGGGTGGTTTGAGCAACTTTGAAGGAGTTCTAAATTACTTTCCTCCTAAGGGATATCGAGTGATCATCCCTGAATTACCTGTCTATACCCTACCTATTTTAAATACTTCAGTCAAATCCCTTTCTGAATTTTTGCATGACTTTATTTTGCACAAAGAATTGAAAGATGTGATTTTGCTAGGCAACTCTTTGGGTGGCCATGTAGGCTTATTATACACCAAAAATCACTCTGATTATGTCAAGGGACTAGTACTAACGGGCAGTTCAGGTCTTTATGAAAACAATATGGGTGACGGTTATCCCAAAAGAGGTGATTACGAATACATCAAAAAGAAAAGTCAAGATGTATTTTACGACCCAAAAATTGCTACAAAAGAAATTGTAGACGAAGTTTACGAATCTGTAAACGACAGAAATAAATTAGTTAGAACTTTGGCTCTTGCAAAAAGTGCCATTCGGCATAATATGTCAAAGGAATTACCTAAAATGTCGACACCAACAGCTATTATTTGGGGTGCAGACGATATCGTTACACCTCCTAAAGTTGCTGAAGAATTTGACGATCTACTTCCTGATTCCAACTTGTATTGGATAGAGTGTTGTGGGCATGCGCCTATGATGGAACATCCCCAACAATTCAACCAAATTCTTAAAGAGTGGTTTGATTTAAGAAATTTCTAAAACCTCATGCTAGTCAAATCTGCAAGTTTTGTTATTAGCAACACAGAAGTTGCCAAATGTCCCCAGAGCAAACTTCCTGAGTACGCCTTTATCGGCCGATCAAACGTAGGCAAGTCCTCTCTTATTAATGCCTTGTGTAACAAAAAAAAATTAGCTAAAACATCCTCTCGACCAGGTAAAACTCAACTTATCAATCATTTTCTAATAAACAAAAAATGGCATCTTGTAGACTTACCTGGTTTTGGTTATGCGAGAGTATCAAAATCTCAAAAAAAAGTTTTTCAAAAGTTCATCACCAACTACTTTAGAGAACGCAAGCAACTAGTCAAGGCATTTCTACTTATCGACATCCGTCACGAGCCTCAACCCATAGACCTTAATTTCATGCAATGGCTTGGGGAAAATTTAATTCCTTTTTCAATAATATTCACCAAGGCGGACAAACTTAAACCCAAGGCTATTGAAAAAAATGTTGCTAAATACTGCGAAAAGCTAATGGAAAGTTGGGAAGAATTGCCTCCGAAGTTCATAACCTCTTCTTTAAACAGAACAGGAGTTGAAGAGGTTTTAACGTATATTAATTCTTTGAATAAAGAGTTGAAAGGAATTCAACTGATTTAACCCTTTTTTAACTTTAATTTCTCCGCAAAAAAATCACAGAAATCCCGCATCGTGGCTGTCATTTTATCGTCTTGAGTTGCCCGAAAATAGGTGTCACTCAAGGACATTAATGTCTGATGAAAAAAGAGTTGCATCTGATCTATTGGCATATCTTTTACCCACAAATCCATTTTAAGGGCCTCTTGTTGTTCAGCGTCCCAAAAAGATAAAAGCATGGCCTTGGTGTCCATTTCAGAAACTCCTCCGTCAGGTGCTGTCCACTGCATTTGTTCTGGGATGTTGTTTTCATCGAGATTTACATCTATGGTGATTTGTGTGTTTTTTACAATAGCCATTAGCGTTTAGGTTTATATTTTGATAAATTAAATAGTTTTTGAGCCGGCATTCTGAGAAGCTCCTCTACACTGATTTCAGGATTTTGATTTACAAAACTACGTACAATCTGCCAGCCAATCCATCTTCCAACCCTTCCTGGGGACTCGTTGTCCAACTGTAAATAAAATTTTGAAAAAGGGGCAGGCTCTAAAAAGCGTTGTGCCCATTCAGGGTCAGTCTTATACAGGACTTGACGTTCTACAAAGTACTGCCAGATGTATAGCTCATTTTCTTTTACCCAGCTCAATTCTTCTTCAGTATAAGCAATTCTTATAGTCTCCAATTCATGTGGTAAAAGTAAATCTTGCAAATACATTTTTTTACCTTCAAAGAGCATTTGAGCTAAAAAAGTTCGGTCCTCTGCAGGAGGGATTAGGTATGCCCCAAATTTTTCAACGAGCTGACTGGTAATAAATTTTTGATCTAACTCTTTTCTGATATAACTAGGAATTCCCTCATACAATTCGTGATCAGCACCTAGAAAAGTATCTAAGGACAGCAAGACCAAACTGTCTGAATACACCGTTTTAATCTGGTAATCCACATTGTTTGTTAGAGTAACTACTTGAGGAATTTTAATTTGAGGAAAATAATAATTTATGTGTTTAAATAGATGGGTCAATTCATCCTTCAGGGGTGTAATATCCTCAAAAACTTCTTGTACGGCATTTTGGAGTATCAATTGAAGACTGTCCTTTTGCCTAGCTATCCAAACACTATCAGAAAATTGTTTTGGAAACAAATAAGGATATTTTTTTTTTAATTCAGGAATCACTTCAGGCTCCTGATTGTAAAATTGCAAATCAAAACGATCAAAGGTAATGGATACCGGCAGCGATGCTATTTCAGCTTCATTTTCAGCTCCATTCTTACAGGCCCCAAAAAAGAAAAAAACAGCAACAAAAAGCAAGCTTTTTTGAAAATAATAAAAAAATAAAGTTAGTCTTTTCATTTGGCTTTCTTCAATCCTTTTAAATACTTTAATTTTATACAAATTTACTAGCTTAAAACGATTTGAGAATGGAATCACCAGAAAAAGTAGTAGAACACATCTCCCAATGGCTTACCGACTATGTAGAAAAATCAAATATGAAGGGATTTGTTGTAGGTATTTCTGGAGGCATAGACTCTGCCGTCACTTCAACACTCTGTGCCATGACAGGAAAAGCCGTTCTCTGTCTAGAGATGCCCATCAAGCAGGGTGAAGATCAGTTGAAACGCTCATCCGAGCATATCAAATGGTTAAAACAGAATTTTTCAAACGTACGCTCTATACGTATTAATTTAGATAGTGTATTTGAATCTTTTTGCGAGCTTCTCCCTGATGTTGAAGATTCAGAAGCTCATGAATTGAGTTTAGCAAATACTCGAGCAAGGCTAAGAATGTCTAGTCTCTACTATTTTGCAGCTCTGGAAGGAAATCTAGTTGCTGGAACCGGTAATAAAGTGGAAGATTTTGGTGTTGGCTTTTACACAAAGTACGGTGATGGAGGTGTCGATTTAAGTCCAATTGCAGATCTTACCAAAACACAGGTATTCAATCTTGCCAACCATTTGAACATCATAGATGTCATTCAAAATGCTGCTCCAACTGACGGACTTTGGGGCGATGATCGAACTGATGAAGATCAGCTAGGGGCAACATACCCAGAATTAGAGTGGGCTATGGAGGCTTATGAAAACAATACTCCTCACGATCAATTTAACTCACGTCAAAAAGAAGTTTTCCAAATTTTTAAAAAGTATTTCGATCGAAATCAACACAAAATGCAACCCATACCAGTCTGTAAAATCCCTCAAGAAATTAGCTAAAAAAACTATCTTTTAGGTGATGTTATATTCCAAATCTTACTTCCTATGATTAAAGTTGCACTTTTAGACCCTCATCCTGTTGTTCACAAAGGCTTCAAGTCCTTTTTTAGAAAAACTGAACATGTAAAAGTTGTCGGAACATTTTCAGAAGCTAAAGGGTTATTCCATTTTTTAGAGAACAATAAAATTGATGCCCTCATTCTAGAAATGGAGTTGGACGAAGAGAGCGCCGTTCAGGTAATCAAATGGGTCAAGTCAAAATTGCCTAAGACAGTGATTATCATCTATACCTCACTACCTCAATCTATTTATGGGGTATCACTCCTTAAAGCAGGAGCAGCTGGATATCTCTCTAAACAAGTAAGCAGAAAAATAATGTTAGAAGCCATAGAAAAAGTAGTTGGAAATGGCTATCACATCACCTCAAATTTTGCTAACAAAATCAATAATAATGTAGATTTATCTAAACCCAGAAATGCTTATGAAACGCTTTCCCCTAGAGAAGTAGAAGTTCTTAAGCTCTTAATTGAGGGAAAGAGAAATATCGAAATATCAGCCTGTTTGAAGATCAATCAAAAAACAGTAAATACTTATAAAACAAGATTAATGCGGAAGTTGGAAGTTGAAAATCCAGTAGATCTCTTTCAGCAAGCTCGAAATTTTGATTTGATTTAAAGCACGCGATTAAGCTTTTTAGAGAGCAATTTTTTCAATCCCTGATACTGCATTACATCTTCTAAAATCTCAGACGATTCCTCAGTCTGCTCCCCTTCTTTTGACTCCTGAACAAGGCTTTGAATCTTTTCATCGATCAAATACCTTCTAAAAGTCAATATGGTTTCACTCACTAATTGCCCTACTACGCTTTCTCGTTCTTTGACAAAAATATTTTTCTTTTCCCATCCGTGTAATTGGTGTACTTCGTCTGCCAGAAGGATGTCTGAAATTATTTTCCCCAAATTCGGATCTTCTTGTTGCAGTACTTTGTCAATTTTTAACTCTCCTTCGACTTGGTAAGTCTTAATTAATTGGTCGTATAGCGAACGAAATTCAGGCTGGATAAATTCTACTTCATCTTGCTGCAAATCCAAAAAAACCTTTTCATAAACTTTGGTCTGTATGGTTTTGGATTCTTCAACTAAATTTCCCTCCTCATCTGAACTCACAATTAATTCATCAAAAGAGGCTTCGTGATTACCGTATTGAATTAAAATACTGATGATTTGCCTTTCCAAATGTAACAAGGGATTTGAAGTGAGTTCTTGTTGAGGCATTTTTTGGATTGGAGTTTGCTTTTCGTTAGGAGGAGTTGTGATTTTACGAACAGGTTTTTGCTTCTTATTCTGTTCCTGCGCTAGTGCATTAAAAAGTACAGGCTCAGAAACCTCCATTGCCTCAGCACACTGTTTGATATAAATCTCTTGTTGAATAGCATCAGGTATTTTTGAAATACTTTGCACAATTTCTCTTACAGTAGCTGCTTTTTTTACGGGATCTTGATCTGCTTCTTTTAAAAGGATATCCGTTTTAAATTCAATAAAATCCTTGGCCTCCGTTTTCAAATAACTTTTAATCTCCTCTTCCGTATGAGACTTCGCGAAACTATCTGGGTCTTCTCTTTCGGGAAAACTACAGATTTTAACATTCATCCCCTGTTCAAGAATGAGGTCAACTCCTCGAATTGCAGCTCGAAGCCCAGCCGCGTCACCATCAAACAATACCACAATATTTGAGGTTAGCCTTTTTATTAGTCTTATTTGCTCAGGGGTAAGTGCAGTTCCAGATGAGGAAACTACATTTTCTATGCCGCTCTGAAAAAGCTGAATAACGTCTGTATATCCCTCCACCAAAAAACAAATATCCTCCTTTGCTATTGCTTTTTTAGATTCGTAAATACCATACAATACCTGGCTTTTGTTATATACCTCACTTTCGGGTGAGTTTAGATATTTTGCTGTCTTTGAAGTATTTGACAATATTCTACCGCCAAAACCTTGAACTCTTCCAGCCATACTTCGTATGGGGAAAATTACACGTCCTCTAAAACGGTCGACAGCTCCGCGATCATTTTTAATGACCAGCCCTGTTCCAACCACATACTCCTCAGAGTATCCTGCTTTTAGTACTTTCTGATAAAAGTGATCTTTTTTTTCTGCGGCATAACCCAAGCCAAAAAAACGAATGGTTTCATCAGTAAAACCTCTTTCTCTAAAATACGATAGCCCTATAGCCATTCCTTCTGAAAACTCCCATAAATCTTTTCTAAAAAACTCTTGAGCATATTGATTGACTAAGTAAAGGCTTTCTTTGGCGTTGGCCTTTTCTTTTTCTTCTTGGCTTTGTTCAGTTTCTTCAATTTCAATATTGTAGCGTTTAGCCAGGAAACTGATGGATTCTGGATAAGAAAAATGCTCGTTTTACATCAAAAATGATACTAAGTTCCCTCCTTTACCACTACTAAAATCTTTCCAAATTTGTTTGACAGGTGAAACCATAAAACTCGGAGTTCTTTCTTGAGAGAAAGGGCTTAAGCCCTTAAAATTAGATCCTGACTTTTTTAAAGCCACAAAATCTCCAATGACCTCCTCTACCCGAGCAGTTTCATATACTAGATCTATGGTGGTTCTTGAAATCAAAAAGTGGTGTTTTGTATAAATTTATACATTCTTGGAGAAAATTAATCCCAAAAAAGGGGTTTTTAAATCTTTCGCTCCGTGACGTAATTCAACATCAGCTCAAGTGCATCTCGATATTCGTTTTTTGGAAAATCAGACAATAAATGTTTTGCCTGGCTTTTATACTCTTCCATTTTTTTAATCGCAAAATCCAATCCGCCTTTTGCTTTTACCAAAGCAATCAAATCATTTACCTTTTTTTTGTCTTTGTTGTTATTTTTAACGGTATTAATTATTGCCCTTTTCTCCTTTTGACTTACTGTATTTAATGTGTAAATCAAAGGGAGGGTCATTTTTTTCTCTTTGATATCTATCCCAATAGGCTTACCTATTTTACGCTCGCCATAATCAAACAAATCATCCTTGATTTGAAAAGCCATACCCAATAACTCCCCAAAACGATGCATATTTTCGACTTTTTCTTTTGGAGCGTCAACTGACTGTGCTCCAAGGGCACAACAAGCGGCCAGTAAAGTCGCTGTTTTTTGTCGTATAATTTCGTAATAAATTTCCTCTGTAATATCTAAATCTCGGGCTTTCTCAATTTGCAATAGCTCTCCCTGACTCATTTCCCTTACAGCTACTGAAATGATTTTTAACAAATCAAAATCTTCATTTTCTATAGACAACAACAAGCCTTTTGATAGGAGGTAGTCCCCTACTAAAACAGCAATTTTATTTTTCCATAAGGCGTTGATTGAAAAAAAACCTCTACGTTTATTACTGTCGTCAACCACATCATCGTGGACTAAGGTAGCGGTGTGGATCAACTCGATGACTGATGCCCCCCTGTAGGTACGTTCGTTAACCTTTCCTTTTCCCAATAGTTTAGCGACCAAAAAAACAAACATAGGACGCATTTGTTTTCCTTTTCTATTGACAATAAAGTGTGTGATTCTGTTGAGTAAGGCAACTTTTGAAGACATGGATTCTGTGAATTTTTCTTCAAATAGATCCATTTCTTCGTAAATAGGTTTCTTGATTTGCTCAACAACTTTCATAGGCAGGTAAAGATATCAATTCTA
>JAYPMN010000014.1:0-6522 GCA_038129925.1 Flavobacteriaceae bacterium | reverse complement strand
TAGGTTTCTTGATTTGCTCAACAACTTTCATAGGCAGGTAAAGATATCAATTCTAAGGAGACTTACTCCATTGATCAAACTTTGGATTTAGGGATTATTTATTAGCCAATTGACCGCAAGCTGCATCAATATCTTCTCCTCTTGATCTTCGATATGTGACTTGAATTCTTGAATTTGTCAGAGTTTTAATATAATCGTCTATTATTTGGCTAGAGGCTTGTTTCATGTCGTTTCCATCTATAGGATTGTATTGGATGAGATTTACCTTTGAAGGAACCTTTAAGCAAAACTGCACTAGAGCCTGAATATCTTCTCGAGTATCGTTGACTCCTTTCCATACCACATATTCAAAAGTAACATGCTTTTTAGTGCAGGCATACCAATGCTTTAAAGACTCCAACAACTCATCCAATGGAAACTTGTTGGCAAAGGGCATGATTTGTTCTCGTACTTCTTGACGGGCGCTATGTAAAGAGACAGCCAGTTTAAATTTTACACCGTCGTCAGCCATTTTTCGTATCATCTTTGGTATGCCTGAAGTTGATACAGTAATCCTTTTAGGCGACATTCCCAGGCCTTCAGGATCTGTGATTTTATCAATAGATGCCAAAACGTTTTTATAGTTCATCAAAGGCTCTCCCATCCCCATAAATACGATATTTGACAAAGGGCGTTGGTGATAAGTCAAACTCTGTTGATTGATGGTCACTACTTGATCGTAAATTTCATCAGGGTTGAGATTCCGCATACGTTTCATTGAAGCCGTTGCACAAAATGTACAGTCTAAACTACATCCAACTTGTGAAGAAACACAAGCAGTACTTCTACTTGCCGTCGGTATAAGTACAGACTCAACCACCAATTTATCGTGGAGTTTTACTGCATTTTTAACTGTTCCGTCTTTGCTTTTTTGTTCGATATCGATTTTGATGTGATTGATATCAAAATGAGATTTTAATATCTCCCGATGCGCTAAAGTCAGGTTTGTCATGGAATCAAAATTATGGACTCCTTTTTGCCATAACCACTGATAAACTTGCTTTCCCCTAAATGAAGGTATGCCTTGAGATTCAAAGAATTGAATCAACTCATCTTTGGTTAGTGCCCGTATGTCTTTTTTGGTGTTTCCCAATCGATTGTAAATAAAAAAACCGCCTTTAAGCGGTTTTTAATTTCTATAAAATGAGCATGGCATCACCGTAAGAGTAAAAATTGTATTTCTCTTTGATGGCTATTTTGTAAGCTTCTTTTATAAAGTCGGGATCTGCAAAGGCAGAAACCATCATTAAAAGAGTAGACTTTGGTGTATGAAAGTTCGTAATCATGGTGTTTGCAATCGAAAAATCATAAGGAGGAAAAATAAATTTATGGGTCCATCCTTGGTATTCGTTGAGTTGACCTGCAGAAGAAACTGAACTCTCTAGACCACGCATAACAGTAGTTCCAACGGCACAAATCTTACGGCGTTCAGCTATGGCCTTGTTTACTTTGGAAGCTGCAATGGCATCAATAATTAATTCTTCAGAATCCATCTTATGTTTAGATAAATCCTCAACCTCAACCGGACTAAAGGTTCCTAAACCGACGTGAAGAGTCAATTCAGCCAGATCAATTCCTTTGATCTCAAGACGCTTGAGAAGATGTTTTGAGAAGTGCAATCCTGCTGTGGGGGCCGCAACAGCTCCCTCGTGTTTAGCATATATAGTTTGGTAACGCTCTCTGTCTTCGTCATCAGTTTCACGTTTGATGTATTTAGGTAGAGGGGTTTGACCCAGCTCCTTGAGTTTTGTTCTGAACTCAGCATAACTTCCATCGAATAAAAAACGTAGAGTTCTGCCTCTAGAGGTGGTGTTGTCAATGACTTCAGCCACTAAACTTTCATCTTCTCCAAAATAGAGTTTATTCCCAATTCTGATCTTACGTGCAGGATCCACCAAAACGTCCCAAAGGCGTTGTTCCTGGTTTAATTCTCTAAGTAAAAAAACTTCAATTCGCGCACCTGTTTTTTCTTTATTTCCAAATAGTCGTGCCGGAAAAACTTTGGTATTGTTGAGAACCATCACATCGCCCTCATCAAAAAAATTGATAACATCCTTAAATGAATGGTGTTCGATTTTTTCTTCTTTACGATGAAGCACCATCAATCTAGATTCATCTCTATCTGATGCAGGTCTTTGTGCTAAAAGGGCTTTTGGGAGTTCGAATTGGAATTGAGATAATTTCATTGAATAAATTTAAGTGGTAAATATACCATCTCAACATAGGCCTTGTCAAGTAAAAAGGTATTTATCTGTAATTTATCTTGAAATTAATTTGTTCAAGATCCTTCCAAAAGGTGGGGTAAGACTTTGAAACCACCTCTGCATTTTCAATTATCAGTGGAACTTTTAATGCCAGGGGTGCGAAAGCCATAGCCATTCTGTGATCATTATAAGTAGGCAAACTACAATTCGCAACAAAGTTTGAACCTGCTGCTAACTTCAAACTCTTATCGGTTACTTTTACTTGAGCACCTAGCTTGGTCAATTCGTTATAAAGCGCTTGTAATCGATCAGTCTCTTTGATTTTCAAAGTGTGTAAACCCTTGAGTTTACACCCAACACCAAGTCCATAACAGCTTACCGCTATAGTCTGAGCGATATCTGGTGCTTTAGACAAATCCCATTCAAGGACATGAGGCAAGTCAACCTTTTCTTTTTTGAGTATTAAGGTCTGACCATCAATTGATGAACTCACACCCAACTTACTATAAATTTCTCTTAACACCCGATCTCCTTGGAGACTATTTTTCTTATAACTGGTCAAATGAATTTCACTTTCATCTGACAAAGCAACTATACTAAAATAATAAGAAGCTGAACTCCAATCCGATTCCACAATTTGGGTTGTCAACCTTGGATTTTTTTGAGGCGCAACGCGAATACTTTGCCCTTTAAACTCTGTTTGAACTCCTATGCTGTTGAGTAGAGACAGCGTCATATTGATATAGGGAATTGAAGTAATTTTACCCAACAAATCTAATTGTATCCCGTTTTCCAAAACAGGTCCTATCAGCAAAAGTGCTGAAATGTATTGGCTACTGATATCAGCTGGCAGCTTCACCGTTCCTCCGTTGAGCTTTTTCCCCTTTATTATAATTGGAGGATACCCTTCCTCCTTTTCATAAGTGATGGAAGCTCCAATAGAACGAAGTGCCTCAACTAAAATTTTTATGGGACGTTCTTGCATTCGCTGGGAGCCAGTTAACACAATTTCCCTTCCTTCAAGATGCGCAAAATAGGCTGTTAAAAATCGCATGGCTGTACCAGCGTGGTGAACATCAATCACGTCAGTCTTTGCTTTTAATGCTGCTTTCATTACCTCACTATCGTCAGACTCTGAGGTATTTTCAATGGATAATCCAGAAAATAAAGCCTGCAGTAAAAGCAATCTATTAGTTTCACTCTTAGAACCTGTGATACGCAATTTACCATTGCATTTCACTGACGGATGCGAAAGAGATACTGTCATCTAATTTTTCAATTTTGGATTATTCTGATGACGGTCATGGTCCCGTTCGGATTTTAGTTGGAGCTTTTTATCAAAAGCAGCTTGAAGGTTCACGCCTGTTTGATTTGCAAGACAAATGGCTACAAAAATCACATCGGCTAATTCTTCACCTAGATCTTTTTGTTTGTCGCTTTCTTTTTCCGACTGTTCACCATACCTTCTTGAGATAATACGAGCAACTTCACCAACCTCTTCAGTGAGTTGAGCCATGTTGGTTAACTCATCAAAATATCTGACTCCATGGGCTTTGATCCACTCGTCAACTTTTTTTTGCGCTCCTTCTAAATCCATAGTCAAAAATAGCGATAAATCTTGGTAAACCTATTTTAGAGACGGAGACTCTTAAAAATAACTATTCAATTCATCTAAAGAGTATACGATTAAACATTTATCGTGTCTTTCTTCCGCATGAGAATTGAAATGAATAGCGTGCATTCCTTGAGCTATAGCACCTAAAATATCGGCTTCCAAACTGTCCCCTATCATTAAAGATTTTTTTGGATTTGCCTGGGTTTGACGCAGGGCCTGAATAAAAATTTGAGGATGAGGTTTTTTATAACCCAGCTGTTCTGCAGTAAAGACAAAATCAAAGTACGAATCCAAACCCGAGTTTTTAATCTTAAAGTGCTGTACTTGTTCAAATCCATTGGTGATGATGTGTAATTTATATTTGGACTTTAACTTATTAAGCAAGGGAATAGTACCTTTAAACAAGTGTGGGAAGGTACTTAAATATGCAATATACGCTTCTGAAATCTCATCGATTTGACTTGTGGTAGTTTGATAATTAATTTGATTAAAGCTATCAAGGAGACGGTTGTGTCTCAATTCTTCTTGGGTGATACGATTTTCTCTGTAAGCTTTCCAATAGCGGTGGTTGATTGGATTGTAATGAAAAATAAATTGATCTAAGTCGGCCTTGAGCTTCATTTCTCCAAAAATTTTTTTAAAGGTGAGCAAAGAGTTTTTTTCAAAATCCCAGAGTGTATGATCCAAATCAAAAAAAATATCAGTTAAGGTATCCTTAAACTCTATCACTTAATATAGTCTTTAAAAGCTTTTTGTAGAGATAAGTGCTGCTTTTTTGAATGCAAGAACCCATTACTAATAGCCAGTGTTAGTCTACCACAAGATAGGGGTAAGTTTTTATATATCTTCTCCAAATGGTCAAACACTTTGTTGTTTTTCACTTGGTATAGAGCCGTCTCTTTAGCCACAACTGGATGGATTTTTAAAGGCAGCTGAAACTCATTAGTAAGATCGTAAAAATAAAAGGGGGTTGCAGTACTGGCGCGAAATCCAATTTTATTTGAATAACCCATACTGTAATCCTCCGAAAACTCAAAATCTACTAAGTCCGCATAGACCTCAGAAAGTTGCCTAAAACTTATTGGAATTCGACTCATTTTAACCTGTCTATGTGTTAGTCCTTGGAAATCCTTTTTTTCACGCTCCAATCCTATTTCAGGTTTTAGTTGAGATTCAACTGAGAGTAAGAGTCCCAAAGAATAATCATCACTTACTTTTTTTATTCTCAATTGTAATCCTCTATTGAAGGTCGACACACTGGATTCATAGGCTGAACTGTTGGCATAAAGGAAAAAAACTTTGGGAATGATGGACGAATTTTCAAACCATTTATCCCAAAAAGAAAAACTGTCGTAAGGATCGTCTTCTAATCTAAAAAGCACTGCCAGTTGATTGATGATTTTTAATAAATTAAAGGACCAGATCGACTTTAAAAATGTTTCCACTGCGACCAAAACAGAACGATTACGGTATTTAAAAGCCAGGGGTATATCAATAATAATTTCCTTTTGGGGGTTTTTGAATTTATAAGCTTCAATTTCTTCAAAGTGTCCACTCATAATTACATGTAACTTATGTACCCAGAGATCTACTAATGGGAGCTCTAGAAAGTCGTGTTGTGCCGCTAGACTTTCGACTGGATCAAATAACCCGGTTTCCGTCTTAATATGGGGGGTGAGTTCCTCATAGCGAGACAACAGATAAAAACTAGCAGAAAAAATATCATAGGGAACAGCATTTTCATTAGTCGTTTTAAAAAAAGCTGGTATACCCTCC
Source organism: Flavobacteriaceae bacterium (assembly GCA_038129925.1). GTDB lineage: Bacteria > Bacteroidota > Bacteroidia > Flavobacteriales > Flavobacteriaceae > MS024-2A. The sequence continues at coordinate 888 of JAYPMN010000014.1, read as the reverse complement.
CAGTTTTCAACTGAGGGTTCATAATTAAGAATCCCACGTTCAAATAGCAACGAGTGGGACGCTATAAAAAACTCGTCTCCTAAAGGTTTGTTTGTATAACTCATCTTGGGCCCTGAGTGCGCAACAAAAACTTCAATTGAAGAGGTAAAACTGACTGCTAACCCCAACATATTTTCAAAAATATGTTTAAAAATATAGCTTACTCTTGGAGTAATTTTATGTGTATAAACCAGTAGCATTTAAATGATTTCTTCGTCAGTAAAGCTAAAGTAGCCTTTTTCTGAAACAATCAAATGATCCAACACCTTCAGATCATCATAGCTTGCAGCTTTCTTGAACTTTCAAGTCAATTCTTTGTCGTGTTCTCTTGGTTTTAGATTTCCTGATAGATGGTTACGAACTAAAATTATGACGCCCCATCCTGATGAAGTTTCTTTTTTGGGCGATCTGAAACATCCCAATCCTTTATGGTGATTTTTTTAGACGACTGTGAATTGGGGTAAACTAAACCCTACCAAATAATAATATTTAAACAAAAAAAGTCCCTACAAAAAGCGTTGTTGAAGAGCTGACCAATCCATACCTCCAAAATTTCCAGAACTCATCATTACTAAAACAGCTTCATCGTAGTCTTTTGCTAGCAGCATGTCTTTCAGTACAATAGCATCTGTAAACACTCGCAAATTTTTATGGGCAAAAGATTGCACTATGACGTCTAGAGGAATCGGCACTCTGTTTTTAATTTTTAATGCTTCAGGATCGTAAAAAATAATTGCCTCGTCTGCCGACTCTAAACTATGGACATATTGTTTAATAAACTCAGGATCAAGACTACTGTAGGTGTGCAACTCCAAACACACTATAATATTTTTTCCCTTAAACTGATCG
>JAYPMN010000013.1:0-14726 GCA_038129925.1 Flavobacteriaceae bacterium | reverse complement strand
GCACTTACAGCCTGATAGGCATGGTCATCAGACATGATAAAGACGATATTTGGTGGACTCTGATCGCTCTGTTGACAAGAAAATAGGACCAGTGTAAGGTATCCTAAAAAAATAATTTTTTTATTCATTGGTGCAGGTTTTCTCTAAATGTAAAAATAATTAAAAGCTCTAAAAATTGTTGTATCCGAATTGTTTTAATTGCTGTGCGCTTGAACGCCAATTTTTGGAAACTTTGACATATAATTCCAAATGGATTTTTTTACCAAAAAACTGTTGAAGTGATTTTCGAGCTCCAATACCTACACGTTTTAAAGCACTTCCTTTGTGGCCTATAATTATTCCTTTTTGTGTTTCTCTTTCCACCATTATAATTGCACGTATTCTGATGATTTTGGGATCCTCGAGAAATTCTTCGGTTACCACTTCCACTGCATAAGGAATTTCTTTGCTGTAATGTGCCAAAATTTGTTCGCGTATGGCTTCGTTGACAAAAAATCGTTCAGGTTTATCGGTAAGCTGATCTTTAGGGAAATAGGCAGGTGAGGAGGGAAGTTCTGAAATAAGGATTTGCAATAAATCTGGGATATAAAAACCTGTTAAAGCTGAAATAGGAAGAACTTTTGCATTTGGGAATAAAGCTTCCCAATGAGAAACTGCTTTTTCAAGTGTTTCTTGACTTATTTGGTCAATTTTATTTATCAGTATGTAAAGCGGAGCTCTAGTTTTTTTAATTTTTTCAAAAAGCTTTTCCTCCTTTAACTCTTTTTCTTCTGGGGTTACCATATAAACAAGGACATCTGCATCCACAAGGGCTTCCTTCACAAAATTCATCATAGAAGTCTGCATTTCATAAGCCGGTTTGATTACACCTGGAGTATCTGAGAGCACCATTTGAAAGTATTCTCCATTGACAATTCCCAGTATTCTGTGGCGGGTGGTTTGTGCTTTATGAGTGATTATGGTCAACTTTGTTCCCAATAAGGCGTTCATCAGCGTTGATTTCCCCACATTGGGATTCCCGATAATGCTGACAAAGCCGGATTTGTGATCTTTTGATTCCAATCAAAAATTTTGTCTAAAGGTAGTGATTATTAATGCGATACTTTGTCATTAGATTTAAAGATGCGAATTCAAAGCAAGTTTTCTAGATTCACTCTATTTTATGATTTTGGAGCACGATTGATTTTTATGTAAAGTTTGTTGATCTGACGGGATACATAGGTTTTAAAGGTAAAGGGCAGCAATGCGTGAGTAATTGCAATAAAACCCCATAAAATCAACTTTATTCCAACTCCAAAGGCAAATACTAAATGCTGGAAATAGCTTTCACCTACAGATTTTGGATGCTCTGTAAAGATGTTTTTCATATGAACTCAGTTTGTACTAAGCTACTTATTCGGATTAAATATTCCAAGATAATCTATTGATCATATGTAGCTTGTTAATAGGTTAGTCCGTGACCGTATTCATACAGGGGATTTTTAGCATCGAAAGGAGTATCTTCAAGTTGTTCAATAACTGTTTTCATGGAGGAGGGTAACTGAATAGGAAGGGTAGCAGTAGGGGCGAATTCTCCAAAGATCAAGTCTAGAATTATTTTTTCAGAGACATCAAAGTCAGCAATTATAGCTTTGGCAGCTTTGTCTAATTCAGTCAAAATAGCTGGTCGCTGAAGATTTGCAACAACAATACTCGGTTTTGATTTTAATAAAGGAATCAGCTCTTCCAATTGCTCGGCAGTAAAATCAAGATTTCCTCCCTCTATCAGTTTTTGCATTAATGACTCTGCCTCTATGCCTTCCCCTTTTGGGGTTTTTACTTTTATAATTATAACCTCTGCATCTTCCAAAGAATAAAGCTTTAGCTTGTCGGATACATTCAAATCAAAACCATGTAGGTATACTTTTATTTTTTTATTGAGTGGTAGAATATTACTTTCATTTTTGAGAAGTACCAGAGATTTTTTCTGTGCATCAATGCCTAATTGAGTATTTTTTGGGTTAGAAAAGACTTCCAAACCTTTTTCATCTAGATAGGGTTGATCAAAAAGACCTAATCGGAATTTTTCTTTCATGATTCTCCTCAAGGACTCATCTATACGTTCTTCTGAAATAAGCTGTGATTCAATCGCTTCGACAAGTTCTTGACTAAGGGATTCTCCTCCTATCATATCAACTCCTGCGTCAAATATTTTTTTTAATCGTTCTTTTGTGTTAAGTGATTCAACGCCATGGGCTGATGCGGGTTTGAATAGGATTCCAAAAGCCTTTATGTCAGAAATAACTCCCCAGTCAGTACAAACGATTCCATCAAAACCATAACTATTTCTCAACAGGCCAGTTATGATTTCTTTATTATAGGATGCAGCTACATCTTCTGTAGTTATTCCTTTGGGAATGCTGTAATAGGGCATAACTGAACCTACACCAGCTTCAAACGCTGCCTCAAAAGGTTTTAGATGATAGTCAAATTGTTTTCCTTTATATGACTGTATACCTGGGGGGAAATGACTGTCCTTCCCGTCATCTAAAGCACCAGAACCAGGGAAGTGTTTTACCATTGCCATTACAGAATTACTATTTAAGGAATCTCCTTGTAATCCTTTGATATAAGCAGCAGTAAGTTGGGCATTAACACTTGCGTTTTCACCGAAAGTACCATTCACTCTTGTCCATCTGGGCTCAGTTGCAACGTCAGCCATTGGGCCTAGTGCAACTTTTATTCCTAATGCATTGTATTCCTCTCTAACTATTTCGGCGTATTCTTGAACTACAATAGAATCCCCAATTGCTCCAAAACCCAAAGCTGAAGGCCATTTTGAGAAATAGGGAGTATAAATAGAAGCTCCAAAAGTGTTTGGAACTCCATGGCGAGGATCAGAAGCGATGGTTATGGGGATGCCAAGGCGCGTTCTTTCTCCTCTCTTCTGAATTGAATTGTACCACTTAAGCATGTTTTCTTTTGGATAGGCTGCCCGAGTATTGAAATGATTCATATTATCGTTGATCATCATTTCTGATGAAGAATCCATAAGTAAACTGAAAGGATCAGAAAAATTAGCTTGTTCCATTATACTACCGTCAGGATTAACTCCTATCATGTTGATAAATACAGTTCCCGCCTTTTCTTGGAGATTCATTTGAGAAATTAAATCTTCAACACGACTTTCAATGGGCTCGTTAATGTTTTCGTAAATATCTCTTTTCCCATTTTTATTTAAATCTCGATAAGGTTCTCCATTGGCCTTCAGTGTTGGAGCTTCAGGGCCTAATTGGGAAAGATAGCTAGTTGTTTGTCTTTTAGACTTAATCGATAAAATCAAAATACCTAAAAGTAGTAGTAGAACTAATCCTAAAAGACCAATGCCAATAATTTTAAAAAATCTCTTTATTAAAATCATTGGATCTCTCGTATTCTTATGTTTTTAAAATAGGCTTTACCAGGATGGTCTTGAAAGCAAATGGAACCTGTTTTAAACTTTCCAAAATCATACCATCTTTTGTCACCTAAGTAAGGATAGTCCTCTGATTTTGAAAACTTACTAGAAGCTATTTTTTCATCCCAAAGGGGCCCATTTAATGGGAATTCGTTGATAAGAATATTATTGAGTTTTACTGAACCAAGATTGGCTCTGTGATCAATTTTAATATGGTAGTTATTCCATTCTCCAGTAGGGTTGACCTTGATTTTCTCATTTGGAGAAAATAAATCATATAAGGCCCCTAGATAATGTTTTTTCTGGTCCAAATCAGTCATGATATTATTGAGTTCAATCTCACCTCCTAATATTTGTTCTGGTGCTTCATAGGCGTCTGTGTCAATAATTTGAATTTCAGGACCTGTTTGGTAAGGAAACTTATAGACTATTTCTTCATTTACACCCCACATAAATCCACTGTTGCCACCTTTTTCAATCTTCCAATCGAATGAAATTTCAAAGTCAGTATACTGTTTATCTGAAAGCAAACTCGAGTCTTCATCACCTGATTCTAATCCTGAAATTTTATCAAAAATCAGAACACCATCAACCACCTTCCAACCCTTTTTAGATCCATCATCTTGAAATATATGCCATCCGCTTAAGTCTTTATCGAAGATTACATCCTCCCACACAGGGTTTTTATGTTGACAACAAAGAAAAATGCAGAGAAACAATGCTGAATAATATTTCACAATATTTTTTTTAAAAAACAATTTTATAAACATAGCAATAAAATTTGTGTAATTAATTCTGAGTACCGAAATAAATCAACATTGAACAGAAGCTGCTTTTTTAATCAAAATTATTATATTCACTCACTTTACATGTAAAATTGCAATTATGAAAAATCTAGGTATTAGTGTTCTATTAATCTTTTCAATTCAGGTATTTTGTATTTCTTGTACAGCAGAAAACACTAAAAATGAAACTTTTTTAGATAAAGTTGAAGACATAGTTTGGACTGGTGGAACTAATTTTAAATCATTTCAAAGTAATCCATTTAGGTTATTTGTAGTTGAGGATGGCATTTGTCTTGAGTTTAATGAGGGGGATAATATTGTGAGAGGAAATAAAATAAGTTACACAGTTGAACAAAATGTCACAGATACTCTTAAACTGGGTTATCGAGTTTCAGGAGATCAAGTAAATCATTGTGGTACATTTACGTACTATATTGATTCATCAGAAAACTTAATAAGAACATACCGAGATTGTAATGCAAGTTACTATATGGAAGATAGACAGTGGAGTTTTTACAAAGCAAACAAAACTTTAGATCAAGTTTGTATTGAATTTGAGAATTAAATTAAGTATCATTTGCTTTTAAAATCTAGACACTTTTCTCCTATTCGCAGCATAACTATTTTTCCTGTTCGTATACCCTTTATGGGAGGCATAATGACTTCTAATACACTGTTTATTTGATGATGGTCTGTTTTAGTGTCTGGGTCAGGCATATAGATTAAACCAAAATAGTTTAGCTCATTAAAGACCAATTCTACTTCAAAGAAGTAGAAGTTTTCTGGAGGAATAAAATCGGACCAATCCACTCCCTTAATAAAATGAGTTGGTTTGTTAATCCTATATAAAAGAGGGTTAATATCAATATTGATTGTACCTCTGTAATAGTTGCTTAGATCAAGTCCTTTTTTTTTAAAATGAGGCATCTGAAGAATTAATGTACCATTGGGATACCTTGGATCTTCTCCTTTACCCGAGGCTACACCATATCCAGAAATGACTTTACCTTTAATTGTGATCATTTACTATAAATTTGCACCTCCATCTACTGCTAGGGCCGTACCTGTAACAAAAGAGGATTCCTCAGAGACTAACCAACAGATTGCATCCACAACTTCTCTAGTAGTACCGAATCTTCCAACTGGGTGTATCGCGATGGCTTTATTTCGCTTTTCTGGAGTATCAAAAGCTCGATCTGCCATTGGGGTTTCGATTACAGCAGGGCAAACTGCATTTACTCGAATATTGTCTTGAGCATATTCTAAAGCAGAAGCTTTTGTCATTCCCACCACTCCAAACTTAGCAGCGTGGTAACCAATACCAGCACCTCCTGCTTGCAACCCTGCCAATGAAGCTACATTTACTATTGCACCTTTACCTCTTTTTTGCATTTCGGGGAGTTGATATTTCATTGACAACCAGACACCCTTGAGATTGATTGCTATTACATCATCCCAAACACTTTCTTTATAATCAGCTGTTTTGACATCAGGAGTCCCCTCAATTCCAGCATTATTGATGGCAATATCTAATCCTCCAAAGTGTTTTACACCAGTCTCTATTACAGCTTTTATGTCTTCAGTTTGTGTGAAATCTGCTTGAATAAAAATTACTTCACCACCTTGTTTTTTCAACTCCTCGACCAGAGCTTCATTTGCATCTTTATTTCTTGATGAAAGAATTACTTTTGCCCCCTGTTTAACAAAGCTTATAGCTGCCTCTTTTCCAATCCCAGAACTACTTCCACTTATCAATACTACTTTATCCTTAAATCGTTGTTTTTCTATGCAAGTCATTTTATTTTTTTTTAGTCAGTACGGTTTCTAATTCTTCGAGTGTTTTATTTTTTGTTTCAGGCATGAACTTCCAGACAAAAATCAATTGGAATATCATAATTATAGCAAAAAATGCAAAAGTAAATCCACCTCCTAATGTGTTGGTAACATAAGGGAAGGTCGCAGCTATCAATGCGGCAAAGACCCAATGTGTTCCACTTCCCAGAGAATTTCCAAATGAGCGGATATGATTCGGAAATATTTCAGATATAAAAACCCAAATAACTGCTCCTTGACCTATCGCGTGTGAAGCAATAAAAGTAAACACTAAAGAAGGGATTAAAAGTGTGCCAGCTCCAAACCCAGTGTAGAATGCGAATGAAATAAACCCTAAGGTTAAAATATATCCAAATGAACAGATATACATTAAAAACTTACGCCCCATTTTATCGATTAAATAGATACCCGCTAAAGTTGCTATAAGATTTATAACACCCACACCCACAGAAGATAATAATGCTGCACTTTCACCCATTCCGGTTTCAGCAAAAATTCGTGGAGAGTAATAAATTACTGCATTGATTCCAGAAAGCTGATTAAAAAAAGCAATTAAAAAAGCGAGTAAAATTGAAAAATTGTATTTGCCAGATACAAATTCTTTAAAGCTCTTTGAAGAGTTATTTTTAAAAATGCTAGATTGGATTTGGATAATATTTTCCTCTACAGTTTTGGGATCAATTTCTTTTAATACTTGTCTTGCTTCGTCTATTTCCCCTTTTTTTAAAATCAACCATCGTGGACTCCTGGGGACTAAAAAAATCATAAATACGAAGAGTGCTGCAGGAATACTTTCTATTCCTAGCATAAATCTCCAATTCCCATCAGAAGCACCACCAATTAAATAATTTGATAGGTAAGCTATCAAAATTCCGATTACAATATTCAATTGAAAAAGTGCGGTAAGTTGACCCCTTTTGGAGGCCGGTGAAATTTCGGAAATATACATGGGTGCGGTAACAGAGGATGCACCAACCGCCAACCCTCCAATAAACCTAAAAAACATTAGAGAATATACCTCTGGGGCTATTGCAGAGCCAATTGCCGAAACAAGGTATAAAACTGCTATCCATATTAGTGTTTTTTTTCTCCCCAAAGACTCAGAGGGAAACCCTCCCAAAAGAGCCCCAATTACTGTTCCATATAATGCCATAGCAACGGTTTGTCCAATCATGGTGTCACTTAAATCCCAAAGATTTTGAATTTCTTGTTCTGCTCCTGAAATTACGGCTGTATCAAAGCCAAATACAAATCCTCCAAAAGCAACAAAGATTGACCACAATACAATTTTAGTATAATTCATTCTGATAAATAGTTTAAATTTTTGTTTAAGCTGATTGGTAAGCTTTGATTTTTGTCTACTCTGAGTAAACGATGTTTTTTTATTCTAAAGTCCTTTTATAAAGGCAACAGATCGGAAGTTTATCATAGGTTTCATCCGGAGTTTTTTCTAGAGGTGTATCATGTCCAACTTTTGCAATTGCAGTCTGGATCTCTAGTAAATTTACTTTTTCCGAATTGTATACTACAGATAAAATATTGGAAGGAATGTCCCAGTTGGCGACTTTTAATCCTTTTACATTGAGTGCAGCTTTTTCAATACGTTTTTTGCACATTTCGCAGTTTCCACTAACCTCAAAATTAGTTTTTTTATTTTTCTGAGCGCTAAGTCCCAGGGGTAGTATTAGTAGACAGATGACAATTAAATTTTTCATGTGTTAAGTTTTTTATAAATTTAATTATAAATTCCAACGTAGCCCTGCATAAAGCATTCTACCAAAAACAGGAGCAAAAACTTGAGCTGTATCGAATGTGCTTCCGAAGGGATCTTCAATTCCAACTATTGGGTTGATTTGTTTGTAATTCCCAAGGTTTTCTACTCCGCCATAAATCTCAAATGCAGCACTGAAGGCACGGGTTAATTGACTGTTCCATAATCCGTAAGCTGGGGAATAACTTCCTGAGGGATCTCTTTGTGTACCAACCAGTCGCTGTTTTCCCAATGCATGAAAAGTTAAATCCCAACGCCATTGAGCTTTATCATTGTTTCTTTTAGATTCCCACCCTAGGTTAGCGAAATATCGGTGTTGTGCTTGTAAAGGGCGCTGAATAAAACCAGAAATATAGGTTGTTTTGACATCGTAGTTTTTGTAAGCTAGACGTAGATTTATGGCATCCGTTGGGGCGTAATCTAGAGCGATTTGTAAACTGTTTGCTCTACTTCTACCGTCGAGATTATAAAATTTGATTAGCCCTTCCTGTTCCCAGTCCACCACTACTTGATCGGTAAAGTTCGTAATATAATAATCAGCTGTGAGGTCACCAGCCTTGCCGAAGAGCTTGAATATCTGACGGACACTTAAGCCGTAATTCCAAGCTTTTTCCGGGTTTAATCCGTAAATAGTTCCCCCACTATTTAGTATATTGATTTGGCGGTTGGTTCCGAATAGGGTTTGATTTTCAGCAAAGATATTGGCAGCTTTTCTTCCATTCCCCATTGAGAGTCGAATAATGGTATTTTCTTCAGGCAGGTATCTCAAATGAATTCTTGGAGTAATAAAAGTACCTAGTCGGTTGTGTCGATCAATTCGAACCCCAGCTACCAAAGAAAAATTTTCTAAATTTTCATAGCTGTATTCAAAAAAACTACCCAAAGAACGATCTCTCCGATTATAATTAAAAGCATCTACCAATTCTAGATAATTATCGTAAGAAAAATTAATCCCTGCTTTAAATTTATTTTTTGTGTTGCCAATAATAGAGTTGTATAAAAGATTAGCATAGAAACTTTGATGATTTATGTTGTAGATCCTAGAGCCGTAAAAAGCCTCTTGGTCGTGCTGACTAAAAGCAGATTGAAACCCAAAACTTCTATAAGAGAATTCAGGAAAGACATAGCCTATTTTTAAAGAAGTATCCACTCTATTGGTTTTGATTTCGCTTCCCCAAAAGTTTGTTTTATCTCGATCTTGATCAGGATTAAAACCCAGAGCCCCAAGTTGTTTATTATCTTCCATAAAGCGAATACTTCCAAATCCAACCCAACCCTTCTCAGCATCGGTGAATTGCCATCGATTTAAAACATTATACTGTTTTGCTAAAGGAACGTCTAGAAATGCATCTCCGTTTCTGTCCATTTTTAGAGTTCTTTGGTTGCCATGAACAAAAAGTCCATTGCTCCATTTGTCGCTGATTTTCCAGTTTCCTTGAAGGTTTATCTCATTTCTACCATTAGCTGAAGTAAAAAGATTAAAAAACAAAGGAACATCAGAAAAAGGTTTCTTAATTTCAGTATTGATTTGTCCAGCAAAACTTTCGAAACCGTTGACAACGCTCCCAGTACCTTTGGTTATTTGTATGCTTTCAATCCAAGTTCCCGGAGTAAATGAAAGTCCGTAGGCCTGAGAAGCACCGCGTACCATAGGGATGTTTTCTTCTGTAATTAATAGATACGGACTTGTAAGTCCAAGCATTCGTATTTGTTTAGTACCAGTTAGTGCATCTGAAAAATTTACATCTATTGAGGGGTTGGTTTCAAAACTTTCTGAAAGATTACAGCAGGCTGCTTTTAGTAATTCAGCACTATTAACTGTGACAATATTCTGTGCTTCTAAATAGGATTTTTGGATGGCTTTCCTTCTTTGGGTAAGTGTTACTTCATCCAACTCTTTAACTGTATTTTCTTCTAAAAATCTGGTCACTAAACGGTTGTTTTCTAAGCTTAGGGTGTCTGTTTTAAATCCTAAATAACTAATGATAAGTTTTTTCTCTGTGCCCAAATAGGGTAATGAGAATTTTCCTTCCTCATTACTTACGGTTCCCGTATCAGTATTCATCCAATAGACGCTAGCCCCAACTAAGGGGATGGTCTCGTTGCCATTTTTTGTAAGGACTCTTCCTTCTAAAGCATCTTGTGCATTAAGGTAAAGCCCACAAAGGCTAATGAGTAGTATTTTGAAAATTTTCATTGTATTTTTTTATGTTAATAACTTATTCTAATCGGTGAAGAATAGTTTTATTAATCATAAAAAACCAAGGATTGATGTATCAAAAAGAGTCTTTTGGATTCAGGAGGAGGGTACCAAATTGAAAATTTTTCTACCTCAGCTATATTGAGCTGTTCTAATAATTTAGAGGGTGATAAAGTGTCTTTTACAAACGATAACTCTTGCGAATGGAATTCAGTTTGGTTTTTTTGAGGCTCGTGATTTTGAAATAAAAATACTTCGTCCGCACAACAAGATTTTCTAGAGAATGAGGTTTTGTTTGAAGTTTGAGAATACACTCCATCCCCCATATCGCATTTTTGCGGATTGTAAGCTATAGAAATCTCAGCAATGGAATTACCACAATAATGAATATTCATAGCAAAACCTACTCTAGTTCCAAAAATAAGAGCTGCAAGAAATAAACTAAGGATCTTGTATCTGTTCACATTGTAAAGATAATGAATTTCTAATACTAAAGGATTTGGCCGATATTTAAAGAAAACCTAATCTAAAGTTTGTAGAATGACTACAAAGAGATCTTTTTTATAGTTCTATTTCTCGAGTGAAACGGAGTATACTCTTGACTTAAGGGCACCCCCCCCAAAGGGGTTTATTCTGATCTGTAAGTGGCGAATTTATTGAAAATTCTGAGGGTTCAGCTGAGATATTAGTAATGCACCATCCAGAAAGATCTTGATTAAAAGACAGCATTTTTTGAAATATAGAATACATGTTAATTAAACTTAATGTATTCCAAGAACCGTTATCTTGGTTGAAAGCAGAGGTGTTTTTTAAAATGGATCCCATATTAGTACTATATCTTGGCAGGATTTATTGGTTATTAGTTTAATACGCTTTATAGTTAATATTTTTTATAGAAACTATAATATTGATTTGCTTCGACAGCTATTTTTCCATTTGAATAATGAGAATTTAAATCTTCTTTGAGATTTTCAAAAAGATGCGTAGAATCATACTTATCAATCAGTTTTGCTCTAAGAAATGTTTCTGACAACAATAAATGAGTAAGTTCACTAAGATTACAATAAAAGACTGTTTTGAATTTTTTTGTACGAGTTATTTCAAAAGATTTTGAATTATAAGACGTTAAATTTTTATTGTGATCGTAATCAATTTCAGTTAAGTAAAGTTCTAGTTTAGCTAAAATGGTGTTATATAAAATTTCAAAATCAGCACAAAGTAAAAAGCCACCATTCTTTAGTTTTTTTTCATAAAGAGAGAAGTCTTTAGCACTGATATAGTAAAGGGATCCAAAGAAAACAAGTAAATTATAGTTTTCTTTTAAGTCACTTAGTTTTCCAGTAAAGCCAACTTTTGGGTGGTGTTCACAGCGTTGAATCATTGCTGTATTTGGATCATATCCCGTAACGGATTCACAATATTTAACAAGCTCAAGTGTAGAGTTTCCAGTTCCACACCCAATATCAAGAGCTGATTCAAACTTTTGATCTTTTAAACTACGTTTTAATAAAATTTGGTGGAGTGGTGGTCTGAAAGACTTATAATGATAAGCTAAATTATCATTGTATTTACTTTTTTCATTTTTCATTATATGCTTTACTAATCCAATGGCTTTTAATTTAATAGAAATCCCTCTACTTAGATCAATAAAAATTGATTTTAAAAAAGCAAATGAAAATCCCTCAAACAAACCCTCCACTAGGGAGGGATAAAAATTAAATTTTACTCTATTTGGACATTGTATAAAGTGGGATCAAAAGCATTATATGTAGCTTCAACTTTATCTCCTCTCCATTTCATCCAAGCATATCCTCTAATGGAAATCTCTTCTCCTGTTTTCTTGCTGGTTGCTTTCCAAGTATACCAATAATGAGTATAGATTTTACCAGCAATCTCCCCATCTTTATAGTGCATAGTAAAAGCGTCTCTATCCTCGTGTCGTATATTGTCAAAGTAATTGTGACCATTTGAAAAGCCCGCAGCCATTTCTGAGAATGTTAAGTCGGCATCATTTACCATTATTTTTGCATCTTCTGTAAATAAACCAGATACACTATTTAAATCATTATTTACATAAGCATCTGTAAATTTAATCATTGCTTTAGACCTAAAATCGTTCCCCTTAATAATTCCAACTTGGTTCTCTTCTTTTGTTGGTGTTGAATTTTGAGGGTTAACACAGCTTGCTAAAAAAAGAGAAAATAATGTAGTTGCTAGTATTAAATTTTTTGTTTTCATTTCAATTGATTTATGGTTAATAATATTATTAAGATATAGAGAATGAATTTAAAAGAAAAACCATCATAAATTTCTAGTATTCTTTTTTTCAGAAATCAACATTACATTCCATAAAATGAAAGTAAATAAGAAAGCTATCGGAACTAAAAAATAATAAGAATCTTGAATAAAGTTTGTAATGTTAAATTGGTGAAGAAAGTGAATAATACCAATTAAGAAATTTAGGCATAAAATTTTTGCTTTATTACTTGTATAATTTTTCATTGAACCTTGTTATTTCTATGAGGCATTCTTTGCTCTAGATTAGGTATATTTTTGTGTATATCAGAAAGATTTGTGCCTTGTATATCATAAATATCACCAGTCCATGAATCAATTACAAAAGATTCATTCATTGGAGATGGCTGATATCTATTTGAAAAAGATACTACTAAAGCCGAGATAATTATTGAGCCAGCGATTATCAGTGTTGATGAAATTTTCATGGCGCTAATTTAACAAAAAAACAATCGAATCATTTTGCATAAAATACTGTTTTAATGTTTTGTGCGTCAGTGACAAATGAGTGAACTTCCCATTTTCTGTAAGGGAATATTGGGTAGAACAGATTTAGCGATGAATTAGAGAGGATTAAGATTGCATCCATTGGTTTAAAAAAAACCCCAACTGGGGAGGTATGATTCGACTCTGGATTTAATCAGGAGGATATGCTAACGATTTAAAACACTAAGAATTAAGTACCTAAATTATATAGAGTAGTAAGTATCTATAAAGCTATATCTAAAAAGTCTAGGGAATCTGGTCTTTAACTGTTATTTTTTTAAAAAAAACTTTAACATCTCTATCTGAATTCATTGTAACACCACCTCTGCAGTGAGGAAGCCTAACCCAACCACAACCTTTATTATCTGTCCCTTCCCATCTATCAAACATATACCCTTCATCAGGGATTGCTCTAAAAGTTACTTTTGCTCCTTCATTATATATCCCATTAGCGTCAGGAGATAGTGTACCACCCTCTGAAGCTGTAATAGTCAGCGTATATTGAGAAGGGGTTGTAGATTCTTCATCTATTAGTTCATAAGAACAATCGTAAAATATTAGAAAAAAAATACAACATAATATTTGTACTTCTTTTGTCATCTATTTAATTTTTTCAAAGTTCGCTGTTATAAAAATATCTGAATTAATGTTTAATGTAATCAAAGGCTCATTAAAATAAATAGGTCTTGAAAACCAGCCGCACTTGTTACAAGTATCTATTTTCCAACCAATAAAATTGAAGCCTTCCTCAGCTGTCAACGATAGATTTAATTCTGTATCTCTATCAAATTCGCCTGCAAGTTTACCTTCAAGTAAACCCCCTGATGATGTTTGTTGAATTTGTGTAATAGGGACTCTTGCTAAATCAGTCTCATTAATAATACCTTGTTGAGTTGAAATTTCTATTGTACCTCCTTTTGTTGGATTAATAAAAAGTGAATATTGCATTACATCTTCAGTTAATCCTTTTTTTAAATCAATTTCATTTATTATACCATTTTTAGAACAAGATAGAAAGGTTAGAAAAACAGTAAAGAGTAGTTGATTTTTCACTTTAATTGATCAATTATATTTTCTAAATCAATAGCAAAGTAGTTTAGCGCTTTACGCGCTCTAAATTAATTGCTTTAAATTTTTCTTAAAATATTGCGCTGAAACGGCAACACTTTCCATGGAACTAGAAGCAAAATTCCCTCCTTGTTCGATATAGTAATATTCCATCCCACTCTTGTTGGCATCTGGTAGTAGCTGGGTATAGTCGATAGATCCACTCCCTAATTCACTATAGTCTCTTGTTATTTTATCCATATCTTTAATATGCCACATAACATAGCGTTTGGGTTGTTGATCTACGAGTTCTTTGGGTGTTTTTCCGGAGTGTACAACCCAATACATATCCATTTGAAGCTTAACTAAATCTGAATCTGTTATTCTCATTAAAATATCATGGCCTGTAGTACCATCCCAATTTTCAAATTCATATCCATGGTTGTGATAGGCAAATCCTAAACCTGCAGATTTGATCTGTTCACCAATACGGTTAAGTTTATCGGCTAAAATTTTAAAACTTTCTGCATTTCGTCTGTCAGGATGTACCCAAGGCCAGGTTATATAGGGGGCATTTAATAGGCTGGAAACCTCAATACATTGATCTACAAACCACTTTAGTTGATCTTCTGAAGCATTAAAATAATCTGAAAAACCATAATGACCACTTGTCGTGGTTAAGTTTAGATCATCTAATACTTTTTTAAATTCTGTGGGTTTAAAACCATAAATCATTTTTGTTTTAGGGTCAAAGCCATAGGTCTCAAAATCTTCATACCCCATCTCTTTTACTTTTTGCAAAGTCTCTATAGGGTCTTTTGCCATGGCGTCTCGAACTGTAAAAAGTTGAAGTCCCATTTTATATTTTGAGTC
>JAYPMN010000012.1:0-15153 GCA_038129925.1 Flavobacteriaceae bacterium | reverse complement strand
TTGGACATTATCTTATCCTGAAAAAATGGCTGATTCGCTATCTGGGATTTATGACTCACAGAAGGTACCGCGGTTTCAACCAGTTGCATATTGAGGGTTCAGAAATAATTAAGAATCTACCCGAAAAAAATGTATTGTTTATCTCAAATCACCAAACTTATTTTGCTGATGTGGTAGCGATGTTTCATGTTTTTAATGCTAGTTTAAGTGGGAGAATTGACAGCATAAAAAACGTTGGCTATTTGTGGAACCCCAAATTAAATATGTATTACGTCGCAGCAAAAGAGACTATGCGCGCTGGCTTACTTCCTAGAATTATGGCTTATGCAGGCTCGGTCTCGATTGAAAGAACATGGAGGGAAAATGGACAGGAGATTAATCGTCAGGTTAAAATGAGCGACATTACTAACATTGGTACCGCTTTAGACGACGGTTGGGTGATTACATTTCCACAGGGAACTACTAAGCCTTTCAAGCCTGTTCGAAAAGGAACGGCACACATTATCAAAAAATATAAACCCGTAGTCATCCCAATTGTAATAGACGGTTTTAGGCGTTCATTTGACAAAAAAGGTTTAATGATTAAAAAAAAGGGAATTCTTCAATCCTTGATAATTAAGGAGCCGCTAAAAATTGATTATGATAACGACTCGGTTGAAAGTATACTGGAACATATACAATATGCGATAGAACAGCACCCTTCTTTCCTTAAAGTAATTTCAAAAGAAGAGTTAGAGGCTCAAGAAAAGTTAAACCAATTGAGAAAGTGGGAAGTATCTAATTAATAAATGATACCTGTACAGCTTATTCTTGCTCCTGCATTCCCGGATGGTTGGGAAACTAAATCGTCCTCCCCTTGGTGAACAATTACCGCTTTATCCATTACATTTTTTACTGGATCGTCGCAACCTAAGCACCAAAGGTCAGTTGAAAACAAAACCTTACCATTACCTGAAGCATCAGCATTGAAGTTTCCTATATCTCCTCTGTGAAATCCAGTTTCAGAACCCCACGCTCCGTGATCTTCAAAAGTAGGGTTCCAATGACCACCACTTGATTTACCGTCATCTGAAGAACAGTCTGCTTTTTGATGGATGTGGATGGCGTGTACGCCTTCACTTAAGCCGGTAATATTGGCTTCTAATGTAACTTTTCCATCCTCCTCAGTCAAAGTTATCTTTCCTTGAGTATTACTCCCGCTTTTGGGATCCAGTTGAAATTGAACTTTCTTAACTGTTTTACGAACAATTTCAGATTCAGATTTAGAATCTTCGGTAAGCAGCGATACTTTTTTCATTACCTCCTCGTAGGTTCCTTCAAAAACCTGAATTTCTTCTGAAACTTGACCGTTTTCATTTTTTTTTGTAATCACAGTTGCCTTAGTTAGTGTATCTGTTTTTTCAACTTTGACTTCAACTTTTTTTGGAGCTTCTTTATCCTTTTTTAGGGTATTTTGGCAGCTAGTTGTAAATAAAAGAAATAAGCCTGCGGTAAATAGGATTCTTTTCATTGTAGAATTTTGATTATGTAAAAGTAATTATTCTTTTTTTAAAAATAAAAGAGAAAAAATTATTGATTGTTGACTTACGAAATTTGTTTTATTCGACAATGTTTACCTTTACAAAAAAAATATTGAAAAAGAGTACTACACTTATTTTGGGTTTTGTATTGTTTATTTCTTGCAAACCGATGTATCAGACAACTGATTTTAACATCGAGACTGCTCCACCCTCACCAGATTACAGTTTGGATAAAAATTGGGCAGTATTGCCTCATCAAGTTCCCTCTCCACTTGAGGAATTTATGGATGAAAGCACTACAAAAAAAGCAGATGTGTTTTTTATTTATCCCACTTTGTTTACGGATAAAAAAAACAGTAGTTGGAATGCAGATTATACCGATGATAATATACGCAATGAAGTTGTAGAAAAATCTGCCGCACTGCAAGCATCAGCCTGGTGTAAAGCGGCGAATTTGTATATGCCTTTTTACAGGCAGGCACATTATCGTATTTTTATAGAGCACTATGCAAATCAAGGACAAGCCGCTGGGCTATTGGCTTATCAAGACGTTAAAAGGGCTTTTGAATATTACTTAAAACATTTCAACAACGGAAAACCAATCATAATTGCTTCACACAGTCAGGGGTCGTTACATGCCAAAAAGCTCATTCAAGAATTTTTTGACAACAAACCCCTACAGAGTAAATTAATTGCAGCTTATTTGGTAGGTGTTAAAATTCAAAACTCAATGTTTAAAAGAATTAAGGAGCTTAAAACTCCTGATGCTACAGGTGGGTTTGTAAGTTGGAATACCTATAAAAAAAATAAACTCCCTAAGCGATATCAACAGTGGTATAAAGGTGGGGTAACAACAAATCCAATAACATGGAATGAAGAAAAACAATCAGAGGAGGCTCAACACCTAGGGGTTTTAAATTCCGATAAGAAAATATATCCTCAAAGCCTTACTGTTAAGGTTATAGACGGTATGCTATGGTCTAGTGTTCCTAAAATTCCGAAGCGCTTTTTACTGTTCTTTGTAAAAAATTATCACTTTGCGGATATCAATCTCTTTTGGGCAGATATCGAACAAAATGCTGTCTTGAGAACAAAAACATGGTTTAAACAAAATTCACTTTAATGCTCAGCAACCTTTTAAATGACTCCAAAAAACAACTGTCAAGTGCATTAAAGCACAAAAAGCATCCGTTTCGATATTTTACTATGACTACGATAGGTGAGGATGGAAGCCCCCATTCTAGAACAGTGGTTTTAAGGGGTTTTAATTCAGATCAATTTACACTTACTATTTATACCGATAGCCGCTCAAATAAGTTCAAAGAACTTTCAAATGACCCTAGAGCAGAATTTCTTTTTTATGATTCTAATCAATTGCTTCAATTGGTAATCAAGGTGAATTTGATAGACAGTAAAATTTCACAGAAAACTTTTGCCGAATTACCTGAGCCAATGAAAAAGGACTATAGCAGTTCTCTGCGGCCTGGAACACCAATAGGTGGACCAGATCAAGTTGAATACAATTATGACAAAGGTCATTTTACAGCCCTTACATTTGAAGCGCTTCAATTGGAGTATTTAAAACTTAAACGTCCAAATCATTTACGCGCTAGATTTCTGTCCAAAGAAAATTGGCAGGGAGTTTTTTTAACCCCTTAAAGGGGACCGTTTTTAGTTTTTTTGTACATTTCGATTGAAAAAAAAGTAGATATGTTATCAAAAAAAGCTTTCCAAAAGCAAATTAAGCGAAGAGATTTTGTTAAAAATTCAATTGCTGCATCCAGTATTTTTATAGTCCCTCGTCATGTGTTAGGAGGTGTAGGTTATACCTCACCAAGTGATCAACTAGGTCTTGCTGCGATTGGTGCTGGTGGAAAAGGATCAAGTGATATTAGAAATGCATCTGTAGACGGAAGAGAGCGGGTAGTAGCTTTATGTGATGTTGATTCTTCCGGTGGAAATGGAATTTCTAGGTCAACAAAAAAGTTTGTCGATGCGAAGCTTTACGACAATTTCAAAAAAATGTTGGATAAACAGAAAGACATAGATGCTGTAACTATATCAACACCAGACCACACCCATGCTGCTGCTGCAGTATACGCTATGGAGCGGGGGATACATGTATATGTTCAAAAGCCGCTGACACACAACATTTACGAAGCTCGTCTTTTGACAGAAATGGCTAGAGATAAAAAAATTGTAAGTCAGATGGGGAATCAAGGGGCTTCAAATCCTGATCAATTGCAAATTCAAAAATGGATTGAGGATAATCGAATTGGCAAAATTTCAAAAGTAGAAGTTTGGACCAATCGACCTGTGTGGCCCCAGGGAGGAAAAATGCCTTCACCTGATGAAACTGCTAAACCTGATTCCTTTAATTGGGATCAGTGGCTTGGACCTGCTCCGCAGTCTGACTATATTCCAGAGATGCATCCTTTCAATTGGAGAGGATGGTGGAATTTTGGAACGGGTGCTTTAGGTGATATGGGATGTCACCTAATCGACATACCCTTTAAGGCTTTAGGTCTCAAATATCCAACTGATGTTGAATGTAGCGTAGGGAGTGTTTATGAAAAGATGTGGAGTGCAAATTATTTCCCACAAGGATGTCCTCCTTCCTCAGCCGTCTCTTTACATTTTGAGGCTACAGCGAAAAATGATACTCCTTTACAAATGACTTGGTCTGATGGAGGAATTAAACCCTTTCATCCAGAATTACTCCCTGCTGATGTACCCATGGAAGCAAATGGAGTACTTATGATTGGTGAGAAAGGAGTCATTACTTGTGATGCTTATGGATCAGATCCTAAAATGTATCTCAAGGGTGAACCTGTAATCATTCCTGAAAAAGTCAGAATTAATGAGCCTGAGTTTGGACATCAACGCCAATGGGTGGATGCCTGTAAAGCTGGATTTAACAGTACAGAACACCAATCACTGACTTCTTCATTTGATTATTCTGGACCCCTTACAGAAACAGTATTGATGGGTAATATTGCCATTAGAAGTTATATGTTGAAAGAGGGTACTGAAAGACGACCACAATTTGTGGGTAGAAAAAAACTACTGTGGGATGGAGAGGCAATGAAAATAAAAAATCTTGAAGCAGCTAACCAATTTGTAGGTAGAGACTACAGAAAAGGTTGGGAATTGATATAAAATAAAGTTTTTTGAAAATACTTATTACTGGAGGGTTAGGATACATCGGATCTCATGTGGCTACCGTGCTATCACAAAATGGGATGGATGTAATCATTGTAGACAACCTTGAAAATTCCCGAATTCAAGTTTTAGACGGAATTCAATCCATTACGGGGAAATCACCAGTGTTCAGACAAATGAATGTAAGTGATACATCGGAAATGAATCAATTGTTTGACGATTTTTCAGATTGTGTAGGAATCATTCATTTTGCTGCTTATAAATCCGTGACTGAAAGTGTGTCTGAACCACTGCGTTATTACGATAATAATTTAGGTGGATTACAGCTGCTTTTAAAGCATGCTACTTCAAAGGGTATCCCTCTGATATTTAGCTCTTCATGCACAGTATATGGACAGTCTGAAACATTGCCAATTCGTGAAGATGAGCCCCTAAAGGACCCAACTTCACCATATGGCAGCACGAAGCGATTTGGAGAGCGAATCATCGAAGATTGTTGTAAAGCCTATCCTGAATTCAATGCTATAATACTCCGCTATTTTAATCCCATTGGTGCACATTCTTCTGCTAAAATCGGGGAGTATCCAACAGGAATCCCGCAGAATTTAGTTCCGTATCTCACTCAAACAGTTCGAGGGATTCGTCCAATACTAAAAGTATTTGGTTCAAAATACGACACTGTGGATGGAACATGCATACGTGATTTTATTCATGTAGTAGATCTAGCCGAGGCGCACGTAGAGAGTTTAAGATATCTGCTAAAAAAGCAAAATTCGGAAGCCTGTGAAGTTTACAATGTTGGTACTGGAAATGGGGTAAGTGTTTTGGAACTTATTCAAGCGTTTGAAAATGCCACCGGAAAAAGCGTACCCTACGAACTCTCAGATCCGAGGCCAGGGGACACTATTGCAGCCTATGCAGATGCCAGTAAAATTGAGCAAAAAATAGGATGGAAAGCCCGTTATTCACTGGAAGAAGCCCTGCTTAGTGCATGGGAATGGGAAA
The DNA here is from genome assembly GCA_038129925.1 of Flavobacteriaceae bacterium. Taxonomy (GTDB): domain Bacteria; phylum Bacteroidota; class Bacteroidia; order Flavobacteriales; family Flavobacteriaceae; genus MS024-2A. Next base: position 9,466 of record JAYPMN010000012.1, on the reverse strand, counting down.
AGAGTTTGAGTTAGAGATTAGATAATTTTATTTAAATTGGAATCTATAGACTTTAAATATGAAAACAAAAAGCAACATTAACAGAAGAAATGCAATCAAAACCATGGCTTTAGGTTCTGGAGCTCTAGCCATGCCGAAAGTGAATATAATAGAAGATATAGAAGCACTAGCTCCTTTAAAAGGAAATATCAATCACTCTGTATGTCAGTGGTGTTTTAGTAATATTCCATTAGATACTTTGGCTCAAAAGGCTCAAAAAATTGGCTTGGTTGGGATTGATTTAATTGGTGCGGAAGGTTGGGATACTCTCAAAAAATACAATTTAACTTCCACCATGTGTTATGGTGATTTGGAAGGAAAATCTACAAGAAATTTAAGTAATGGTTGGTGTGATCCTCAATTTCATAAGGATTTGATCATGCACTATAAACGCTTTATTCCAATGGTTGCTGAGGCAGGATGGACCAATCTGATTTGCTTTAGTGGGAATAGGAGGGGGATAGACGACCAAACAGGTTTGCAAAATTGCGTAAAAGGGTTAAAAGAAATCATTCCATTGGCTGAAGAGCACGGGGTTGTATTGCATATGGAATTATTAAACTCTAAGGTAGACCATGCAGATTATATGTGTGACAACTCACCGTGGGGAGTGGCACTTTGCGAAGCACTTAACTCTGATAATTTTAAATTATTATACGACATCTATCATATGCAAATTATGGAAGGTGACGTTATTAGAACCATTCGGGATAATAAAAAGTATTACGGCCACTTTCACACAGCAGGCGTACCTGGAAGAAATGAAATAGACGAGTCTCAGGAACTTTTTTATCCAGCAATCATGGAAGCTATTGTAGAAGCAGGATTTGAAGGATACGTTGCACAGGAATTCATACCCAAAGACAAAACCGAAAAAGGACTTAAATCTTTAGCTGACGCTGTTCGTCGTTGTGATGTCTAGTATTTTGCTGCTTTACCCTTAGAGGCAGTAGCCTCAATAAAAGTTCTAATGTCGTCATTCGCCTTAATGAGGTCTTCATTTCTTAGGTACATCATATGACCACTTCGGTAACCTTTAAAGTAAAAACGATCTTTCATTTTGCCACTTGGATCTACTTGCCACATAGTGTATTTAGCATTGAAGTATGTTGTTGCACCATCGTAATATCCCGATTGAAAAAGTACTTTTAAATAAGGATTTTCGGCCATGGCTCTACGCAAGTCTTCTCTCGTATTGTCATTGTCATTATTCCATGGGCGAACGGGTCCAAACATATTATATCGGATATCTGTGTTAAACTTGAGCTCTTTTCGGATATAGTGATTTACTGCAGGAGTAAACGAATGTAACCAAGAAGTAAGTTCAGCACTGTAATCAGGCCCCATTCCAGCATCTTTTCTATCGATACCCAAATATCGGGAATCTAATCTTCCAATGGTCAAACCTTGGTCACGCAACAAGTCTTTCCAGAAAAATCGCGTTGGAATGTCTAGATTATTTTGAAGTATGGATTCAAGTGAAAGTCCAGAATATTCGGACATTTTACTAGCGACACTCATTTTTTCCTCTTCAGCGATAAACCCTCCTTTTGCTATTGCAGGAATTAATTTATTTATGGTGAAGTCCTCTACTTCAGGTAACATTTCAGTTAAATCTTTCTGTTGTAATCTAGGAGGTAATTTTTTGTGAAACCATGCAGCTGCTGAATAATAAGGTAAATTCATGGCAGAAGATACCGGTCCTCCTACACGAATTACTTTATAATCTGCTGGAGATACCATGATAACTCCGTTGAGGTACATCCATTGGGCTTCTTGTAAAGCTGCTGATAAACCCATAACACGTGTGCCTCCGTAACTCTCTCCAATTAGGTATTTGGGAGATTCCCAACGCTCTTTTCTACTCACAAAGGTGGTGAGCCAGTCAGCTAAATAGGCGATATCTTCGTTAATTCCAAAAAATTGTTTTCGATTAGGCATTTTACCATCAACTTCTAGCATCCTAGAGTAACCAGTGTTAACAGGGTTGATAAAGACGATATCTGCTACATCTAAAATTGAATTGGGATTACTTTTATAGCCATACGGCTGAATAGGGTAGCCTTCATCGTCAATTTTAAGGATTCTTGGTCCAGTATATGCTAAGTGCATCCAAACAGAAGCAGAACCTGGGCCTCCATTAAATGAAAAAATTAATGGTCTCTGATTTCCATTTTTTACATCTGTTCTTTTATAATAAGTATAAAATAATGTTGCTATGGGTTTTCCTTCAGTATTCCAAACAGGTTGAGTTCCTGTTTGAGCCTTATAGTTTACAGTTTCACCCTTTATTTTGGTGGTATGGTTTGTGGTCACTATAGTATCTACAGGAATTATTCTGTCCTGAGCATAAATCCCTACAGCTATAAATAGCAATGGAAAAAGAAATAATTTTTTCATGTCTTTTGATCTGATTTTAAGCTAATTTTAAAAAAAAACCTCCCAAAAGGGAGGCTTTATGTCAAGTAGTTATTGATTAATTGATTTTTAATTCAGCACTTCCATTAACTTTAACTCTTCTATTATTTATTCTACCTTCTCTAGTATTGTTGTCACCTATAGGTTGAGTTTCCCCGTAACCAACTGTTTCAATTCGATTACTGTTTATTCCAACAGAAATTAAATATTCTTTAACAGCCATTGCACGTCTTTCAGACAAATCTTGATTGAAAGCTTTACTTCCGTCACTTGAAGTATGTCCTTCCACAACAATATTCGTATTTGGATATTGTGTTAACAATTCTTTTAATTTTTCAAGAATAGATATGTTTGATTCAGTCAACTTACTACTATTTGCCGAGAAAAGTAAATTATTTTTATTATTCCCTATAAATTCGACTAAGGCAGCAGGTTGAACGGGACATCCTTTGTTTGCTTCAGAACCTTTTTCATCTGGACATAAATCATCTTTATCGGGAACACCGTCACTGTCTCTATCTCCCCATGGACAACCTTCATTTTGGAGATCACCTGCCTCCTCTGGGCAACGATCAATATTGTCTGCAACACCGTCACCATCACTATCAGGGCAACCATTCATAGCTGCTGAACCAGCTTTATTTGGACAAGCGTCATCAGAATCAGCCACACCATCACCATCACTGTCAGGACAGCCCAGTAGAGCTTCAGTACCAGCTTCTTCAGGACATTTGTCAGTATTGTCTGGAATACCATCTCCATCTGAATCAGGACATCCATCAAACTCTTTTAATCCAGGTATGTCTGGGCATACATCTTTATCGTCAGGCGTTCCATCTTTATCAGCATCTCCAACTCCAAAGTTATAACTTAGGCCAATAATATGTTGCAAATGACTATTAGTATCATTCTCTGCAACATCTCTGTATGAGGCACTTACATTAATTGCGAAGTTTTCATCTAAATATATATTAACACCAACACCCCCCGAAATAGTTCTTCCAGCCTCAGATGATGGATAAAATGCATCATAAGATGAATCGGCAGGACCTATTTTACTTAAACCATATCCGGTGAAAATGTAGGGTGAAATTTTTCCCTCAGAAAGATTGTATTTTATGATACCATCTAAGGAATTATAATTAGAATCTACACCATTTTCATCAGCCTTACCAGTAACAAATTGTGCGCCAACAGAAAAACCAGAGCCAATGTATCGAGACAGGCTGAGGGCAGGCGCACCAAATTTTAATTTTGAATCTACGTTTTCGCCCTGCAGGCTTATAAGGTCAGATCCAACAGCTATGGCCCAAGGGTTTTCACTAGTCTGAGCTTGAGTTGTAAAAAACATTAAAGCTGTAACTACTATTGTTAAAATTTTATCAGAAGTTTTCATAAATAAATGTAATTGTATCAAATATATTGAAATGACGTAAAAAAATAAAAAATTTAAAACCTTTTTTGCTAAAAATAATTTTAGTTTTAAATATCTAATAATGTTAAATTACGTACTTTTAATTTTCCAGGAGCAAATAAGCTAAATTTTCTTAATATTTTTAGTATTATTATATTTAATTGCTAATAAGTAACTTATTTTTTCACTCCATTTTAAAAAATTATTTAAAAACTTAAATATGAAAAAAAGAGATTTCTTAAAGACTTCTGCAACATTAGCCAGTACGGCTTTGCTACCTCCTTCAATTCTAGCAATGATTAAAGGAGAGGAGCGTTTGAGAACAGCCCACATAGGTGTTGGAGGGATGGGAGCAGCTGATCTAGCCTCTATTGCTTCTCATAAAGCAGTTGTCGTCGTAGCATTATGTGATGTTGATAAAAATAATTTGGATGCCGCACTTAAGCTTCACCCAAAAGCAAAAATATTTTCAGATTATCGTGATTTATTTAGTCAAATGGTTAATGAAATAGATGCAGTAGTTGTTTCTACACCTGACCATACTCATGCTCCAGCTTCACTTATGGCTATGGAACTGAACAAACCTGTCTATTGTCAAAAGCCACTAACTCATTACGTTTCGGAAGCTCGTGAAATGCGTCAGCTAGCCGAAAGGAAAAATTTAATCACCCAAATGGGTATCCAAGTTCATTCCTTTTACGATTATAAATTGGCTACGTTATTAATTCAATCAGGAATCATTGGTAAAGTTCACAAAGTGCATGCGTGGTCACCCAAAAACTGGGGATATGATGGACCTATTCCCAAGGGAGAGGATGATGTACCAAGTAACTTAGATTGGAACCTCTGGCTTGGAACTTCTCCAAAGAGACCTTTTAAAGAAAAAGTGTATCACCCAGGAAATTGGAGAAAATTAGTGGATTACGGTTGTGGAACCCTTGGAGATATGGGAGTTCATATATTTGACACCCCTTATAATGCACTTGCGCTTGATGTTCCCATGACTATCCAAAATAAATGTAGAAAACCCAATGGATTTGGGTTTCCTGAAAACAACAAAGTAACCTATACTTTTCCAGGAACGAAATATACTGCTGAAACTTTAACTTGGATATGGTCAGATGGGCCAGGAGCACCTTCAAAAAACAAAGAGTTAAAACTTCCAAATAGAGATGAATTACCTCTACAAGGAGCCATGTTTATCGGTGAAAAAGGGCGATTGTTATTGCCTCATTTTATGGAGCTCCCTAGGCTTATAGTTGATAATAAGTACGAGGAAATTGACGTTCCTAAATACGATCCAAACGGTTCTTTAGGAACAACAAAAAATGATTACGAAAGAGATGCACCAAAGCATTATCATCAATTTGTAGATGCATGTCTTGGTAAAGACGAAGTTTCTGCACCTTTTTCATATTCAGCTCGACTAACAGAGACTATTTTACTTGGAGTTATCGCTGGGCGTTTTCCAAATAAAACACTTCACTGGGATAGTGAAAAGGGTTTATTTAAAGAAGAAGAAGCCAATGTTTTCTTAAGTGGTTCTTATCGTGATTTTTAATCAAATAGTTATATTCAATTTAAGGTAGGGTTTTACCTGGATTAAAATTATTTGTTCTTACTGTATGTTGTAGGCAGAAAATTCATAATTTTCAGGCAAAACTTTTGTTCCCGTTGAAAGAATAATTGGACTTGAGCTTTGAGGATAAAAAATAACCTCAACTAACGAGGCAGTATAACCTTCATTAACAGGTGCTTTAATCTCATAATTTCCTGACGATCTTATTTCTATAGTCTCTTTTTTCCAACCTCTTCCTACTTTCCAAATTCTAAAGTCTCGTGCTTTAGTGTTTGTACAAGACCATAGATTAATTTTACAAGGGATATTAGGATTTATATTTAATTTAAATGTTTCGTCTTTAATTTCCCACTCCATATCTGGTAATTCTTTTTTATGAATGAGTCGATCATAAAATGAAAAAATATTTTGTGTTTGGTAGCTGCCTAGTAAACCATGATTCCCATTTGGAACGTATTGAAGATATTTATCTCCTGGAAGGTCATCCCAATAAAATTTCCAAGAATCAGTAGCGAAAAATTCATCAATCGTTCCATTGATTATTAATTTAGGCATTGAAAAAAGTTCTTTAAATTCATAGGGCTCTACAAAACTTAATAACCTTTTAAAAGCTGGGGTTTTTAACCAATTCATTATATCAAAATCTATATAATCTTGAATTGCTGGTGACCATTCACCATACAATCTATAATGATGTTCAAAAGAAGGCTCTAGATTTAATAGATCAATAACAACAGGTGCCATACCTATAACTCTTTGGTCAACTGCAGCTGTTGTCCAGGTCGTCCATCCACGCTTTGATGCACCCGAAATAAAAAAATTTTTTACCGCATATTTTTCAGACTTTGTAAATTCTTGAATTACGTCCATTGCTCTAATTACGGCTCTTGTCATAGGGAATCTAGCCAACCATTCAACATCTTTCTCAAGAGCACCTTTTGTTAAAAATTTACTCCATCCATAAGAAATTAAATTGTCCTCGTAACGGGCTATGCTGTCAGATTCTAAAAATCTTAAAGGTTGAAAAGGGATATTGCTAACATGACTTACTATTGATTTGTTTTCAATAGCTTTCTGTATACTCAAACTGTCTAAATATTTTTTGTTATCATCTTTACTTCCTGGACCAATAAAGAGCAATGAGGTTTGAGTATCGATAATATCTGGGACTACAACATCGAGCCAATGCCACCAAAGAGGCTCGTTAACCTCTTCTTTAGTCAACCACTTCCCTGAATTCATCTTGAATCTGTAAAGGGTGGCTTCATTAAGCCTAAAGCTATCTTTTAATTTATAGCAAAAATTTTCCCTAACTTGGATGTAGTCTTGTAGTTTACTTATTGGAGCGTTGGATATTTCCTTTATTTTCTCAGAACAGGATGATAAACAAAATATTGTTACTATGGACAGAAGCCAAAAAATTATTTTATATTTCATCTATTGGATATTTATTATTTGACAATTTAATTATATTTTAATTAATTGTTAATACACAAATTAGCCGGACTACAATATAAATATTAAATTTTCACAATAATTCTATTTATATGATAAACAAATACTTGAATTTAATTTATGTTGGGGTTTTCCATTTGAACGGAGTATTGGGATTTTATAAATTAATAACAATATTTGTTTTTCTTTGATTGGACTTGTATGTAAATAGTGTGCAAGTGAGGAAACAAAAAAGGGATTACGTTTATGCAATCCCTTTCAAATTTAGTGACCTCGGCAGGATTCAAACCTGCAACCTCTTGAGCCGTAATCAAGTGCACTATTCAGTTATGCTACGAGGCCTTTTGGTGGATGCAAATATAAATAAATTATAGTTTTATTATGTGCTTATTGATTTCATTTTAGAAAGAATGAATCAGATTAAAACTTAACTGTATCTTGTAGGCTAAATGGATTTTGTAGCAATCATAGTTGGTCTTGTACTGCTCATTAGGGGTGGAGATTTGCTATTAGATACTGCAGTTGCTTTGTCCTTAAAAATCAATATCCCTAAAATTGTAATTGGGATGACGGTAGTTTCTTTTGCTACCTCAGCTCCAGAGCTAATAGTCAGTATAAAATCAGCCCTTAAGGGGTATCCCGATCTCGCTTTGGGTAATGTTGTGGGATCTAATATTGCCAATTTAGCCTTTGTTTTAGGGTTTGTTTTAGTAATCTCACCTATACGAGTGACCAAAAGTTTTTATAATACAGACTGGCCCATCATGATGATAGCAACACTGTTATTTTATTCTTTTCTTCAAGCTGACGGGTATTTAAATCAAGTAGAGGGAGGTATATTATTCGTATTACTTCTCATTTTTTTGATTTATCTTCTCTTTTTTCAGAGAAAAGCGGTGATTGAAGAAAAAATTGAGATTGATGAAAAAGAAATGCCTTTAACTCAATTGACTTTTACATTTTTTATCGGCGGCTTTTTTTTGTGGTTGGGTTCTGAAGTTCTTGTAAGTTCAGCAGTTTCTTTGGCGACCTCCTTAGGCGTAAGTGAACGTATCATTAGCATTTCAGTAGTTTCAATTGGAACCAGTATTCCTGAGCTATCAGCTTCCATTATTGCGATCATCAATAAAGAAAAAGCAATCTCGATTGGGAATCTTATTGGTTCAAATATTTTCAATATTCTCGCCGTTATGGGAATTACATCTATGATTCATCCGATCAATGTGATGGATCGCGCTATCTTAGATATTGACTTCTTTTGGATGATAGGGGTTTCTTTACTGATATTCCCCTTGGTGTTTATTCCTAAAAAAATGCATTTGGGTCGTCTTGAAGGGCTCTGCTTACTCATTGTTTATGGATTATTCCTAAATCAAATGTTTACATAAAAAAAATATCCCCGAGCGTGAGCACGGGGATGCAAATTTCATTCTGTTATCTAGCGAAGTAAATATTTAAGCAGATTTGACAGTTTTTATAATTCGTGATGCGATTTTGTATGGATCTCCGTTTGAGGCAGGTCTTCTATCTTCTAACCATCCTTTCCAGCCTTTTTCAACTGTCATGATTGGAATTCTGATAGAAGCTCCTCGGTCAGATACACCATAACTAAATTCATCTATAGATTGTGTTTCGTGATCACCAGTCAAACGTTGATCGTTATAAGCCCCGTAAACTGCGATATGTTCTTTTACAACAGGACGGAATGCTTCACAAATTTTATCGTAAGTTTCTTTAGAACCACAAGTTCTTAATACCTCATTTGAGAAATTGGCGTGCATACCAGAACCGTTCCAGTCGGTAGCTCCAAGAGGTTTCGGATGCCAATCTATGGCAAGTCCATATTTTTCACCAAGACGCTCAAGCAGGTATCTGGATACCCACATTTCGTCGCCAGCTTGTTTGGCACCTTTAGCAAAACACTGATATTCCCATTGGCCTGAAGCCACCTCAGCGTTGATTCCTTCAACATTGATTCCTGCCTCCAGGCATTGGTCTAAATGTTCTTCTACCATTTCTCTACCAAAGGCATTTTTAGCACCAACAGAGCAATAAAACTGACCTTGTGGAGTTTGATCTCTAGGAAAACCAAGAGGCAAATTAGTTTCTGGATCCCACAAAAAATACTCCTGCTCAAATCCAAACCAAAAATCATCATCGTCGTCGTCGATCGTTGCACGCCCATTGCTTGGGTGGGGTGTTCCATCGGCATTGAGTACCTCTGTCATAACCAAATAGCCATTTCTACGGTCGGGATCTTGGTAGATCGCCACCGGCTTTAACAGACAGTCCGAAGAATTTCCTTCCGCTTGTCGGGTAGATGAACCGTCGAATGACCACAGGGGGCAATCTTCTAGTTTACCGCTAAAATTATCAACGATTTTGGTTTTGCTTCTAAGGTTTGCAGTGGGTTGGTATCCGTCCAACCAAATGTACTCTAGCTTTGACTTGCTCATGATTTAAATAATTAGTTTCACAAATTTATTTAATTCCAAAAACAGCCATGTAATTTTGGGGGGTCAAATATGATAAATTATTAACAGAGTTATGAATACCCCATT
>JAYPMN010000011.1:0-15903 GCA_038129925.1 Flavobacteriaceae bacterium | reverse complement strand
ACGACCTGCTGATTACAAATCAGCTGCTCTAGCCAGCTGAGCTACATCGGCTTTTGAATTTCAGTTGCCCAAAATCAGCTGCAAATTAAATGCTATTTTTTATGGTTTCAAAAGAAAAAATTAAAAATTGTAGCTAGGCTCTGATTTTTTCTTTTCTGCGCTTGAGAATTCTTTCCGCACTTTGTGCAGCGGTATGGATTGCCTCTTCAAAGCTACGGCATTGTTTCTTCACTATAATGTCGTCTCCAGGGATCGCAATTTTCAATTCTGCCCATTTGTTGATACCGTCTGAATTGTTTTCTACTTTGGTAAAAACAAAAACCTCTATAATTGGATTAAAAAATAAAGATAGCTTTTCAATACGCTTCTTTGTAAATTCTTTCAGTTTGGCGTCAGCTGTAAAATTTACAGCTCTAAAGTGAGTGGTTATCATAATTTCAATTTTTAAAGGTTATTAATCATTCTCTTTCTCTGGGGTGTGCCTTTTTGTATACCGATTTAATTGTGGACATACTGCTGTGAGTGTAATGCTGTGTAGCTGCTACACTGCTATGGCCCAATAATTCCTTAATCGCATTAATCCCTGCCCCCTGGTCAAGTAGATGGCTCGCAAAACTGTGACGTAAGACGTGAGGGCTTTTTTTAGTTTTAGTCGTGACTTCATTAAAGTACTTTTTTACAGTCTGATATACAAATGCTTCTGTCAATTTTTTACCCTTAGGGGAACTGAAAAATCGCCCACCCTCTCCAATGATTTGAGCTTCCTCTTGACTTTTCAGCAGTTCTGCAAGCTGTTCGCTCATCGCGGGTAGAAGAGGAACCAAACGCTCTTTATTTCGCTTTCCAAGTACTTTCATCGTTCGGTTGTCTAAATCGACATGGGTTCGCTTTAAATCGATGAGTTCGCTTCTGCGGATACCGGTGTAGTAAAATAGGTTTAACACAGTTTTTTGTAAAACTCCTAAATAATTGTCAGGGTAGTAATCGCCTTCTAAAACTGCTCTCACTTCCTCTTCAGAAAAAGGAAGAGGAACTTTAGCAGCCGTTTTTATGGCTTTGTGCTCTTTTAAAGGAGACACCTCTATATTACCGTTACGGACCAAAAACTTGTAGTAAGATCGCAGTACAGACAATTTTCGATTGACTGTTCGTGTACTGTTTCCCTGCTGGATGAGATAGACGATCCATGAACGAATTTCACTGTAACTTACGTTTTCAATTCCTTTTGTCTCTGGCTCAGACTCTTGAATAAAATGTTGAAACGACTGTAAATTTGCCTGATAGGCTTTGTAGGTGTTTAGGGAGTAGTTTTTCTCCAGCAATAAATAGTCTAAAAACGGTTTTATAGCCATAAAAAAACGTTATTCCATAAATTTAAGAAATTCAGAGAATAACGTTGTTAAAAATGTGGTAAAAAAAGCTTAAACCGACTCGTTATCACGGAGCTTTTGGATGTACTGAGCTTTTTGAATTTTTTGTCTGTTTTTGATAGAGGGCTTGATGAATTGTTTGCGAGCGCGTAATTGACGCATGCCACCAGTTTTATCGAATTTTCTTTTAAATCGCTTTAGCGCACGGTCAATATTCTCTCCGTCTTTGATGGGTATGATTAACATAATTTGGCACCTCCTTTCATAATGGGGGCAAATATAAGTAAAACAAATTCACTCTAAGGTGATAAATGTTGTTTTAATTGAAAATTATTCTAAAATTTTACGAGTAATAACCAGTTTTTGGATTTCACTGGTTCCCTCGCCTATCGTACACAATTTTGAATCTCTGTAAAACTTCTCTACGGGGAAATCTTTGGTAAATCCATAACCCCCGTGAATTTGAACTGCCTCACTCGAAACTTTAACACAGACCTCAGAAGCAAACAGTTTAGCCATCGCACCCTGCTGAGTAACATTGAGACTTTGGTTCTTCATCTCAGCTGCCTTTTGAGTTAAGAGAGTAGCTGCTTCTATTTCTGTAGCCATTTCAGCCAACTTAAATGAAATCCCTTGAAAGCTACTGATGGGTTTCCCAAATTGTTTGCGCTCTTGCGAATAATTAACCGCTGCACGATAAGCACCTTTTGCAATACCTAAAGATAGCGCTGCTATCGAAATTCGACCACCGTCTAAGATCTTCATGGATTGAATAAAACCATCTCCTATTGGTCCCAATCGGTTTTCGTCTGGAATAATGCACTGATCAAAAACCATTTCGGCTGTTTCAGAGGCGCGCATCCCCAATTTATTTTCTTTTTTCCCCGCGCTAAAACCAGGAGTCCCTCGTTCAACAACAAAGGCAGTCATTCCACGATTATCTTGTTTTTCACCATTTCTGGCAATGACCACCGCTATATCACCAGAGATTCCGTGAGTGATAAAGTTTTTTGTTCCATTCAAAACCCAATGATCTCCTTCTCTTCGAGCGGTAGTAGACATATTTTTAGCATCAGAACCCGTGTTGTGTTCTGTTAGTCCCCATGCTCCAATGTGCTTGCCAGAACACAAATCAGGTAACCACTTCAGGCGTTGTTCTTCATTTCCAAAAGCGTAAATATGGTTGACGCAAAGTGAATTGTGAGCTGCTACAGAAAGACCAATTGAAGGATCGACCACAGAAAGTGTTTCAATAAGGGTCACATACTCATGATAACCCATCCCTGAACCTCCATAGGCCTCGGGAATCAACATTCCCATAAATCCTAAAGCACCTGCTTTTTCAAAAATCTCCTTTGGAAAAAACTGTGCTTCATCCCAATCCATCACATGCGGCTTAATGTATTGAGCAGCGAAATCGCGGGCAGCCTCATGGACCATTCTCTGGGTCTCTGAAGTTTTGATTTCTGGGTGTAATTCAAAGTCTATCATAGTGAAATTTTATTACAAATATAGTTTTATTCTCTCTATTTTGTTTGGAGTATCTACAAAAACTTCAGACAAAAGCAAAAGTGAAATTCCAATATTCTTTGTCGTATAAGCTATTATTCTACGTGCATCTTCCCTACTCAAATAGGGTAATTTAGACAATTAATTTGGGCAGGCCGTTTCAATATTTAAGGAGTTAATTTTTTAGGAGATTGAATTTCAAAACGCCCGAATAAACGAGCGACTATTGTACTGTCTGACCATTAAACCTCATAACATTGCGCTGGAATTGAAAAACCATAAAGATAGGTCCTGTAGTTGACGATTCACTTGGAAAGGGTCGGACCAATTCTAGAAACAACCTCTAAAGCAGTAGCATCAACAGTATTTAAATCCTGCTTAACAATTGCTGTTTTCTTTTTGGTCTAAGTACGAAAATTATGAAAACGCATTGTTGGATCTAGCTTTTCTAACAAGCGGTCCGGAATACCACTTTTAAGTTGAAACTCGCTGAGTGAGTTTACATAATTTCCACCAGCTCTATAACGCTGTAAATGATCAAAAGCCTCAGCAAGAATCCCCAACCTATATTCATTGTAATCTGGAAGATAATTCGGATTGAAAGTAGACTTCGGCTGAAATGAAACGAGCTGATTTGAACTAAGCGAATCCAGCTTTTGTTGGTACAGCAGTATTTCAGCCAGGTCAAGACCTGAATCTTCTCCAAGCCATAGACCATATCGTATAGCGAACAGAAAAACGATTCCCATCAAAAGGATCAACAATGCACCTCTTTGTGACTCTGAAAGCACAAAAAGGAAATTTAGAATGCATTTTAATCTTTTTTTATTCCACTAATCGCAGTGAGATAGGAATTGAGTTCTTCTCGCACCCTTGGGAACAAGAGGAGTAATCCAATCATATTCGGAAATACCAATGCCAAAATCATAGCGTCGGAGAAAGCCCAGACGGAAGACATGTCTCCTGCTGCTCCGATGACGATAAAGATCAAAAACAAGGTTTTATAAGAAAGCTCTGAAACTTTACTTTTTCCAAAAATATACATCCACGACTGCAAGCCGTAATACGACCATGAGATCATGGTTGAAATAGCGAATAAGACCACCGCTACAGTTAAAAAAGGTCCTGAAAATGCAATATACTTAGAAAAAGCAGCTGCGGTAATTGCAGCCCCTTCGGCAGGCATGCCGTCAATCATAACTACACCTCCTACTCCACCGTAGTCAAAGACAGTATTGTCTCCGTTAAAAATAATAATTACTAAGGCCGTCATCGTACAAATCACAACGGTATCGATAAACGGCTCCAACAAGGCGACTAATCCTTCGGAAGCGGCATAATTTGTTTTGACTGCAGAGTGGGCAATGGATGCTGATCCAGCTCCGGCCTCATTTGAAAAAGCTGCTCGACGAAATCCAGTAATCAACACTCCAAGCAAACCACCCAATCCAGCTTGTGGATTAAAAGCTTGATTAAAAATCATCCCAAAGGCATCACCCACAAAACTGAAGTTGGTGCCAATGATATAAAGACACGCCAAGATATACATCAAAGCCATAAAGGGAACTACTTTTTCAGTTACTGAAGCAATTCGTTTGATTCCTCCAATGATAATGATCCCGACGAGTATCATCATAATTATTCCAATGATGGTTCGTGCATTCCCGCCCGTCATTCCAAATGAATCTACTAGCTGCATGGCTGCTTGATTGGATTGCGCAGCGTTTCCACCACCAAAAGAAGCTCCTACACATAAAAATGCAAAAATTACAGCCAGCACCTTTCCTAGGGTTGCAAAACCCTTATCCTTCAATCCTTTGGTCAAATAATACATCGGACCGCCATAGACCGTTCCGTCTTCTCCTAAGTCTCGGTATTTGACTCCAAGGGTACACTCAACAAATTTCGTAGACATTCCCAGTAAACCACATAAAATCATCCAAAAAGTTGCTCCAGGTCCACCTACGGCTATGGCCAATGCCACCCCAGCAATATTTCCATTTCCCACTGTTCCTGAAACAGCCGTGGCAAGAGCCTGAAAATGACTTACCTCTCCTTCTTTGCTTTCGTCGGCTAGGGTTTCTTTGATATCTCCGGCAATTGCCAAATCAGGATTAGCAGCTTTATGATGATCAACACTGTCGTATTTTCCTCTTACTGTGTTAATGGCCGTTCTGAAATGTCGGATGTTTACAAACCCAAAGTATAAGGTAAAAAACAGGGCCCCTCCCACTAACAAAATTATGATGGTCGGTATACCCGTTCCGAAAAAGTTATGTAAAATGAGTCCCTCCCACCAGTTAGCTACTGGAGTAAAGGCCTCATTGATTCGCTCGTCTAATCCCTTTTTTTGAGAAAAAAGAGGGAAGATTGAAAAACAAAAAAACAAAAGGGAATAAAAAAATTTTTGAGTGCGGAATAAAATCATAGTATTTGTATCGCGTTTAAGCGTCCAATATCCTAAAAAGGAATACAAAAACAAATTAATCCAACTGAAACATTTGGTTTAATTTTTTTATAGACTCACCGCTTTCTAGTACAATGAGTTTGCCTTGTGTTGATAATGAGAGGCTTGCGTCTGGATTGATAAACTGTTTTCGATTTTCATCTTTTTAGCCAATCACATCACAGCCCCTTCTTTTTCGCAAGTCCATCTCTACTAAAATTTTGTTCTGATATGTTTCTGGCACTTTGCTGAGATCTACCTCTTCTGTAATGGGAGTGATTTCATCTTTCCACCAATCCAAATTACCCAAAAAGTGAATCAAATCGTGGACGGTTAGCGAAGCCACCAGAAAGCAGTACAAAAAAAGTATTGAAAGTACGCAAGTGGGTAGAAACTTAAAAAAAGACATGATGCTTTATAGATCAAAAACTGAGCTTCTCTTCGTGTAGACCATATCTCTAAGCTTCATCCAAAAAGCCAGGGTAAGATAAAGCACAAATCCACCGACTAAAGTTGCAAAAGAAGCATATATAAAAAATAAACGTACGCTTTTTACCTTCATCCCAAGAATTTCGGCAAGTCTGGTAGAAACAGCAAAACCATTGCGTTCAAAAAACAATCGAATTTTTTGAGGTGATTTCATATCATAAAGTTACTTTTTTTTCTCTAAAGCTAGAATCGATTTAAACTGTTTTCATCAATTCGTGGCCGACTTGACATGATAGGCATTGAGCAGTTGAAAATGAATCCAACTTCTTTTCATACGGAATAAACTGGGGCTTTTTTAAAAAACAGCTCTCTTTACTCTTCAATGCTTCAATAGCCACATAGTTACTCATCTCTATTGTGAGAGTGGGTTTGCCGTTGGGATAATATACATCGGAATCAAAATTACAAACCACATCTAAAATCACATTGTCATAAGCACTGTCGTTTTGATGTCCATGCAGAAACCTGTCGGAGGCACTAATAAGAAGCTCCACAGCTCCATTACAATACAATTGTTCTAAATATATTTTAGCCTCTGAAAAATCTGGACCTGAAAGTAAATTCAAGTGTCCTAGAAATAAAATTTATAAAATTGCCCAACTACAGTTTTTAAATCAGAGTTGGAAAATTTTTGAAATCTCCACATATAGTGGAGTAAGAATTCATACATATAAAGTAAGCTTTGGGGAAGCCAGGTTATAAATTATTGATGTATTATTTCACCTTCCCAATCTAATATTCCACCTAAAAGATTGTAACAATCTACAATTCCATGCTGCTTAAAGATTTGACAGGCTTGGGCACTACGCGCTCCAGAACGGCAATACACAAAATAAGTCTGAGATTTGTCCAAAGTATCCATCCCTTCCATAAATCCTTGAGGATCACGAATGTCCAATAAGTGTGCATGGACCAAATGCCCTGCTTCATATTCCTCGGGAGTCCTAACGTCAATAATTATGCTGTCTGATGTTGATGATTGCTTTGAGGTCCAGGCTTCTTGTGATAAATCCATTTTTGTTTTTTAGCTAAGGTACAATAGCTAGACTTTTCAAACAAATCAAAAAAAAGTTTGAATTGTAAGTATTTTATTTATATTTGTACCAACAAATGTTGTATTTACATCAATGAATAATAAAAAAGTTATCATTGCACTAATTAAATCAAATTGCGAGATAAATGACAAATTAATGCTCGCATTAAAACCTTTTGGTGTATCGATTCAGCAGTTCAATGTGCTTCGAATTTTAAGAGGTCAAAAGGGTGTGGCGGCAAATTTATCTACGGTTCAACAACACATGACAAATAAAATGAGTAACACCACCCGGTTGATCGATAAATTAATTGAGAAATCATTTGTAAAACGTACCATTTGTAAAGAAAATAGAAGAAAAATTGAGTTGTTCATTACAACTGAGGGCTTAACCTTTTTAAATCAACTTGATCCTGTAATTGATCAAGCAGAAGAAGAAATGGTAGGTCACTTTAAAGAAAGTGAAAAAGAAAAGTTCGTTTCATTATTGAAACGATTAAAGTTTAATTAAAATTAAAAATTGCTATGAAAAAGAAAATGATTACCCTTAGTTTAATCCTAGTAAGTGCTGCCACTGCTTGGAGTCAATCCACTATTATATCGATTGACACCAACGAAAGTAATATTAAATGGATGGCTAAAAAAGTAACTGGTGAGCACGAAGGTAACATCAATTTAATTGAAGGAAGTCTGGAAATGGACGGTGATAAAATTTCCGGAGGAAATTTTAGTGTTGATATGACCAGTATTAGCTGTACCGATCTAACAGGTGAGTACAAAGGAAAACTCGAAGGACATTTGAAGTCAGACGACTTTTTTAGTGTTAATAAATTTCCAAAAGCATCGTTAATTATAACTAAGAGTGAGAAAAAGATGGAAAATCATTATCTTGTAAGTGGTGCGTTAACCATAAAAGGTATCACGCATCCTATTGATTTTGAGATGCATGTTGAAGGAAATACAGCTATGACCAAATTGGTTGTTGACCGATCAAAATACAATGTGCGTTTTCGCTCTGCAAGTTTTTTCGAAAACTTAGGAGATAAAATGATTTATGACGATTTCGAATTGGCTGTAAACTTAAAATTTTAATATGATGAAAATCAATAGACCAAAATGTGGATGCGGTAATACTCAAAATCCAAACGGCTACTGCGATGGTTCTCACGCAAGAAAATAATAATTATTGTTAGGGGATTTGGGGTTAATAAACAATTTATACTATATTTGATTCAATGAACAGAACAATAATTTTTTTAAACGAATGGTGGAACACATTTCAGCAGTGAAATCGTGAAACCAAACCGTACATAAATTCAAGGCTTGTCATCACGACAGGCCTTTTTTAATTGATCTATAATGAAGTCTTTTACTCTTCAATCTAAACATAAAAAAATACTGGCAGACACCCTTACCCCCGTAAGTGTGTATTTAAAAATACGAGATGTAATTCCCCACAGCCTATTGTTAGAAAGCAGTGATTACCACGCCAACAATAACGATTTTTCCTATATCTGTTGTAATCCGATTGCCAGCATCGCACTCCAAAACAACAAGCTGACTACCCATTACCCAGACGGTAGTTCAGAAGAATTAAAAGTAACCCCAGACACGGATATTCCAGAAAAAATTCACAGCTTTTCGCAACAATTCAAGACTAAAAAGTATCCATTCAAGTTCATCAGCAACGGTATCTTTGGGTATATCGCTCACGATGCAATTGAGCATTTTGAACAAATTGAGTTGAATAAGAAAAAAGAAGGACATGACATTCCAGATATCTATTATGCGGTATATCAAAACATCATCGCGATTAGCTTGTTCAATCATGAGGCGAATTTGTTTTCGTACAGTAGCAACGGCCAACACAATTTAAAGCAACTGGAGAAGCTGATCAACGGCAAACAGCAAAGTAAGTTTAGATTCGAAAAAAAGGGGAAGAAAAGTTCGAATTTGACGGACGCTGAATTTTTAGAATTTGTAAACCACGGAAAGCAACACTGCTACAGGGGTGATGTTTTTCAATTGGTATTGTCGCGAAGGTTTAGTCAAGGTTTTCAAGGAGACGATTTTAATGTATATCGTACCCTTCGCTCCATCAACCCATCGCCATACCTCTTTTATTTTGACTATGGAGATTTTAAAATATTTGGCAGTTCACCCGAAGCGCAACTGGTTGTTCAAGATGGAAAGGCAGAAATTCATCCTATAGCAGGGACTTTTAAACGAACAGGAAATGACGAAGAAGACGCCGCTGCTGCTTTGGAACTCTCCAAAGACCCTAAAGAAAATAGCGAACACGTGATGCTGGTCGATTTGGCTCGAAATGATTTAAGTCGAAACGGCTCTGAGGTGGTCGTCGAAAAAAATAGGGAGATTCAATTTTACTCCCATGTAATTCACCTCGTTTCTAAAGTGATTTGTACGATGAAACCAGCAGCTAAAACTTTTAGAGTAGTTGCAGACACTTTCCCTGCCGGCACATTAAGTGGCGCTCCCAAACACAAAGCACTCCAACTCATTGACCGCTATGAAAAAACCAAACGAAATTTTTATGGAGGTGCCATTGGCTACCTCGATTTTGAAGGAAACTTTAACCACGCCATCATCATCCGCTCTTTTTTAAGTCAACACAACCAATTGCACTATCAGGCTGGAGCTGGAATTGTAGCTGATTCCGTTCCAGAAAACGAGCTTCAAGAAGTGTATAATAAATTAGGTGCCTTAGACAAGGCTCTAAGCCTTGCAGAAAAAGTATAATACAAATGAAAAAAGTATTTGTTATCGATAATTACGATTCGTTTACCTACAATCTAGTTCATTATTTAGAAGAACTGGATTGTGAAGTAACGGTAAAGCGTAACGACCAATTTGAATTAGAGGAATTGGAATCCTATCCCCTCATCCTACTCTCCCCCGGTCCTGGAATTCCAGAGGAATCGGGCTTACTCAAAGCAGCCATAGAGCGCTATGCACCCACCAAAAAAATATTAGGAATCTGCCTTGGGCAGCAAGCTATTGGTGAGGTTTTTGGTGGCTCGCTGATCAACCTTGAAAAAGTATATCACGGTATTGCTACCCCCGTTAAGATTACCCGAGAAGACCCACTTTTTGAAGGCCTCCCTCAAAGTTTCGAGGTAGGACGTTACCATTCCTGGGTGGTGGCTAGCCCACTACCGGACACTTTAGAAGCTACCTCAGTAGACGGTCAAGGGCAATTGATGTCTTTAAGACATAAAACTTACGATGTCCGTGCCGTTCAATACCATCCCGAATCGGTGCTGACACCCCACGGTAAAACCCTATTAGCCAACTGGATCAACAGCAGCATATGAAAGCAATTCTCAATCAACTTATTCAGTATGAACAATTGACGAGTGAACAGGCTCGGCAAGTCATCATCAATATTGCAGATGGGAAATACAACTCCTCACAAATTGCAGCATTTTTGACGGTATTCATGATGCGCAGTATTAGTTTAGAAGAACTAGAAGGCTTCCGTTCCGCTTTATTAGAGCTCTGTATAGCAGTTGACCTCAGCGAATTTGAAGCCATTGATTTATGCGGTACGGGCGGAGATGAAAAAAATACTTTTAACATTTCAACCCTATCGGCTTTTGTCACTGCTGGTGCTGGAGTAAAAGTAACCAAGCACGGCAACTACGGAGTCTCCTCAGGTTGTGGTTCCAGTAACGTACTCGAAGCTTTAGACATTCGTTTTTCAAACGAAACTGACTTTTTAAAACGCTGTATGGATGAGGCTGGTATCTGCATTTTACACGCTCCCCTCTTCCACCCGGCGATGAAAAATGTCGCTCCTGTCCGCAGAGAACTAGGAGTAAAGACCTTTTTTAATATGTTAGGACCCATAGTCAATCCAGCATTTCCCAATTATCAATTAACAGGAGTATTCAATTTAGAGTTAGCACGACTTTATTACTACCTCTTTCAAAAAACAAGCAGCCGTTTTACCGTACTTTACGCCTTAGACGGTTATGATGAAATCTCCTTAACGGGTGCTGCAAAAGCGTTTAGTAATAAAGGAGAGCGGGTCTTGACCCCACAAGACTTTGGAGTACTACCCCATCAAGCTTCTACCATAGCCGGTGGGGAAACTGTCGATTCTTCCGCTGCTATTTTTACAGCGATTTTAAACAATAAAGGAAGCCAAGAACAACACAATGTGGTCTGTGCAAATGCGGGCATGGCTATTGCTACAGCAAAAGACCTTTCTCCTATTGAGGGCTTTGAAGAGGCCAAAGCCTCACTTGAATCTGGAAATGCCCTAAAAACATTTAAAACCCTCCAAAAACTCAGTCGATCATGAGCATTTTAGACCGTATCGTTGCCGACAAAAAAATTGAAGTAGCCCAAAGAAAAAAATTGTTTCCAACCTCCTATTGGGAAGCTTCTCCCTTATTTGATCGCAAGACAAATTCACTGAGCGAACGTCTCAGAAACAGCACTTCTGGAATCATCGCTGAACACAAAAGACGCTCTCCCTCTAAACAAAATATCAACAGCAGTCTTTCCGTCAGTGACGTTGCTCAAGGCTATGAAGCTGCTGGGGGGTGTGGAATGTCTGTTCTTACTGACGGAAAGTATTTTGGCGGCTCCTTGGACGACCTCAATCTGGCACGTGCAGTGACTGAATTTCCACTCTTGAGAAAAGAATTTATCGTAGATGAATACCAACTCATTGAAGCAAAAGCCCATGGTGCAGACTTGATTTTACTCATTGCTGCTGTTCTGACCAGAGCGGAGATTCAACAACTTTCGACTGCTGCCCAAGAACTGGACTTGGAAGTTTTGTTGGAAGTCCACAATCAAGAGGAATTGGAAAAATCATTGATGCCCACGTTGGATTTGTTAGGAGTCAACAACCGCAATCTTAAAACCTTTGATGTATCATTGGATACCAGCAGAACCTTAGCGGACTTAATCCCTGACGAATTTGTAAAAGTTTCAGAAAGTGGAATCGCTGATGCAACTGCCATTCAAGAATTACAAACCCATGGCTACCAAGGCTTTTTAGTTGGAGAAAACTTTATGAAGACCGAAGACCCAGGAACTGCTGCGCGTGAATTTATAAAGCACTTGGAAAGATGAGAATCAAAGTTTGTGGAATGCGGGAAAAAGAAAATATTGAAGCTTTAGCAGCTTTACAACCCGATTATATGGGCTTTATTTTTTGGGCTCCCTCCAGTCGCTATGTCGATCAGCCCACCCCCACAGTCCCTGAATCGGTCAAAAAAACTGGAGTGTTTGTAGATGCTACACCCGATTATATTCAGTCGACAATAACCGACCACCAATTGAAAGCCGTCCAACTTCATGGGGCCGAATCACCAGCTTATTGTGAGTTGGTCAAGGGGTTTGGGGTAGAAGTCATCAAAGCTTTTTCAATTAAAGGGCAATTTGATTTTGACTTACTCTCTCCCTATGAGACGCGCTGCGACTATTTTTTGTTCGACACCAAAGGGGCGTTGCCTGGAGGAAACGGCTACGGCTTTGATTGGATCTTGTTGAACGACTACCCCTCTAAAAAACCCTTCTTTTTAAGTGGGGGAATAGGCCCTGATGATCTCGAAAAAATCAAGGAGTTAATAAAAACGCCCTTATCACTTTTTGCTATTGATGTAAATAGTAAATTTGAGCGTTCTCCAGGATTGAAAAATATTGACCTGATAACACCATTTAAACAACAATTAGATGAACTATAATGTAGATGAAAAAGGACATTACGGTGATTTTGGCGGAGCCTTTATCCCTGAAATGCTCTATCCTAATGTAGAAGAATTAAGACAAAACTACCTCAGCATCACTGCGGATCCAGATTTTCAAAAAGAATTTGACGAATTACTCAAAGTTTATGTAGGTCGACCCACTCCCTTGTACTTTGCCAAGCGATTGTCCGAAAGATACAATACCAAGATCTATCTCAAAAGAGAGGATCTTTGCCATACAGGAGCCCATAAAGTCAATAATACTATTGGTCAAATTCTTTTGGCTCAGCGCTTGGGAAAAAAACGCATCATAGCCGAAACTGGGGCCGGCCAACACGGGGTAGCCACTGCCACTGTTTGTGCCCTCATGGGTATAGAGTGCATCGTTTATATGGGAGAATTAGACATCAAACGTCAAGCTCCTAATGTAGCTCGTATGAAAATGTTGGGCGCTGAAGTACGTCCTGCCCAATCCGGAAGTAAAACCTTAAAAGACGCAACCAACGAAGCCATAAGGGACTGGATCAATAATCCAGTTGACACACATTATATCATTGGCTCGGTAGTAGGACCACATCCCTATCCCGATATGGTTGCGCGATTCCAAGCTGTCATCAGTGAAGAAACCAAATGGCAATTACAAGAAGCTGAAGGCCGTGACTACCCTGACCACGTCATCGCCTGTGTAGGGGGTGGAAGCAATGCTGCCGGTTTGTATTACCACTACCTTAACGATGAACGGGTCAATATCATAGCCGTAGAAGCTGCCGGAAAAGGCATCGATACTGGGGAGAGTGCTGCCACTTCCGCCCTGGGCAAGGAAGGGATCATTCACGGCAGTAAAACACTTTTGATGCAAACCCCAGACGGACAAATTACAGAACCATACTCCATCTCAGCAGGATTGGACTATCCTGGCGTTGGACCCATGCATGCGCATTTGTTCCGATCACAGCGGGCCGAATTCATTTCCATACCTGACCAGGAAGCCATGGACTGGGGCTTAACCCTCTCGCAGATGGAGGGTATTATTCCCGCAATCGAAACGGCTCACGCTTTTGCAGCACTAGATGCGCGCAAATTTGACCCTGAAGAAATTATCGTGTTTAACTGTTCTGGTCGTGGAGACAAAGACTTAGATACCTATATAGATTATTTTAAACTGTAATGAATCGCATCGATCAAAAATTTAAGGAGGATAAAAAACTATTGTCCATCTATTTTTCTGCGGGATATCCTGAATTAGAGGATACCGTCCCCATACTCAAACAATTACAAGCCTCTGGGGTGGATATGATTGAAATAGGCTTGCCTTTTTCCGATCCTTTAGCCGACGGACCAACCATACAGGAAAGTTCAACCCAAGCCTTGCGCAACGGTATGAATACCGAAAGACTCTTTAAACAGTTAGAGAATATCAGAGAGCTGATCGACATTCCGTTAATCATAATGGGGTATTTCAATCCAATGATGCAGTTTGGAATTGAAAAATTTTGTCATCGTTGTGAAGCGGTCGGTATTGATGGTTTAATCATTCCTGACCTGCCTGTGGAAATCTATCACGAGCAGTACAAGGCCTTGTTTGAACAACACGGTTTATACAATATGTTTTTAATTACCCCTCAGACCCCTGAGGAACGCATCCGCTACATTGACGAGGTTTCCAATGGGTTTATTTATATGGTAAGTAGTGCGAGTGTGACCGGTGCAAAAAACACCTTTGGAAGTACCCAAACCGATTATTTTAAACGCATACAAAAAATGGGACTACAAACACCCACAGTCGTTGGTTTTGGAATCAGCAATGCGGCCACTTATAAAGCCGCCACGCGTGAAACTCAAGGGGCCATCATTGGTTCTGCCTTTATCAAGTTTCTAGAACAAGAGGGGGTTGCGCGCATACCTGACTTTATAAAATCCATTAGGCCCTAGGATCTAAGCCACGCTGCCTTGGCAACTACTCCCTGCTCCAGCTGTACAGCCGTAGCAATGCTGGGAAACACAAATTTCTCGCCTTTGCAAGGAGTTCAGATCAAAATCTTTAATATGTTGAACTGGACTGGCGACCTTTAGGTCGAGCATCTGGTTAAAATCACAGTCGTAGAGGGAACCGTCCCATCCAACAGAAAGGGTGTTGGTACACATTACATTGGCCACAGCAGCAGGGTTAAAGGCTTCAACAAGCCGATGCATGTAAGCTTCGTAGTTTTCAGAAGCGATAAGGTATTCTAAAAAGCGACTGATGGGTAAATTTGTAATGGTAAACAACTGATTGAAATCAATGTCAAACTCTTTTTTGAGTGCCTTTTTAAAATCGTTTTCCAAAGCGAATTGATTGGCTGGTAAAAAGGCACCAGAAGGGTTGTAAACCAAATCCAGTTGTAAGCCACTGTCTGGCTTTCCATAGCCCACTTTATTCAGTTCTAACAAGGCTTTAATGGATTGAGAAAAAACCCCCTCCCCCCGTTGGCGGTCGGTTTTTTCCTTTTTATAAAAAGGAAGGGAAGAAACTACATGAATGTGGTGGTCTTTAAAAAAATAGGGTAAATCGTAATATTTTTTATTGGCCCTAAGGATGGTCAGATTGGAACGTACAATAAAATCCTCCACTCCAATTTTAGCTGCTTCAGAGACAAACCAGCGAAAGTCAGGGTGCATTTCTGGTGCTCCTCCTGTAAGATCCAAGGTAGTGACTGGAGTTGTTTTCAGAATCTGCAAACAGTGTTCTAAGGTTGCCCGACTCATCATCTCTTTACGGTCGGGTCCGGCATCTACATGGCAGTGGGCACAGACCTGATTGCACATATAGCCCAAGTTCATTTGTAAGATTTCAAAACTTTTAGGCTTTAAAGCCTCAGCTTGGACTGTATTCAATTTTTCTTTAAAACTAGGCAGCCCTCCAGGAGCAAAAATTCCATTGCTTAAAAATTCCAATTGTTTAGAACTATCAGCCAGGTCGTGTACACGCCCTTTAAGGGATTTGGTCGCCATTACATACTGCGCTTTTCGTACACCTCCATCATCTGAACGCCGTGGACCAGTGTTGCTCCGCCCCGTATGGCAGCAGCCACATGTACGGCCTCCATCATCTCCTCCTTATCTACCCCCCGCTCCAAACCGTCCTGGGTATAGGCATCAATACAGTAGGGACATTGAACAGTATGGGCTACAGCTAAGGCGATTAGCGATTTTTCTCGAGCGGAAAGGGCGCTTTCCTCAAAAACACTATTGTAGTAATCAAAAAACTTTTTGCCCAGCTCAGGTGACCAATCACTGATGTTTTTAAATTTTTTTAAATCCTGACTTTGATAATAAGGTGTGTTCATATAC
>JAYPMN010000010.1:0-17026 GCA_038129925.1 Flavobacteriaceae bacterium | reverse complement strand
TTTTTTCTTCAGTCTTAGTCTGAATTCCCTTTTCACTTCTCTTAAACCAGCTCATTCGTAGTAGATTTTAACTCAAATATATAAATTAATCTTCCGCTACAAAGTGTCTATGTTATTTAAGTCTTCGAAGGCTTTCTTTAAACGCGATTTGAATGACTCTTCTCCTAATCGAAGCCATTTTCTAGGATCGTAGTGCTTTTTATTGGGTTGGTCGGCACCTTCAGGATTTCCAATTTGATTTTTTAAATAGTCGATTTTATCGTTCATATAATCCCTAATTCCTTCGGTAAATGCAAATTGAAGGTCAGTGTCAATATTCATTTTTATAACCCCGTAGCCAATTGATTCTTCAATTTCTGCTTGAGTAGAACCGGAGCCACCGTGAAAAACAAAATCGATGGTGTTTTTCTCGAGATTATGCTTTTCAGAGATAAAAGTTTGTGAGTTTCTCAAAATCTTTGGAGTCAATTTTACATTTCCTGGTTTGTAAACACCATGAACGTTACCAAAAGCGGCTGCAATCGTAAATTGAGAACTGATTGTACTAAGTTCTTCATAGGCATAGGCAACTTCTTCTGGTTGTGTATATAGTTTAGAAACATCAACATCGCTGTTGTCAACCCCATCTTCTTCACCTCCTGTAATACCCAATTCAATTTCTAGAGTCATATCCATTTTAGACATACGCTCTAAATAGGTCTTACAGATTTCAATATTTTCTTCGATTGGTTCTTCTGAAAGATCAATCATGTGTGAACTGAAGAGTGATTTTCCATGAGCTGCATAAAATTCTTCACTGGCATCTAAGAGTCCATCAATCCACGGCAGTAGATTTTTAGCACAATGGTCTGTATGTAAAATTACCGTAGCACCGTAGGCTTTTGCCAATTCGTGTACGTGTTTTGCACCCGCAATTGCGCCTGTAATGGCAGCTTGTTGGTTATCGTTAGAAAGCCCTTTTCCTGCATTGAATTGAGCTCCACCATTCGAAAATTGAATGATAACTGGACTGTTTAATGAAGCAGCTGTTTCCAGAACTGCATTGATGGTATTACTTCCGATTACATTTACGGCGGGTAATGCGAAGGATTTCGCTTTTGCAAGCTTAAAGATTTCTTGAACTTGTTTTCCGGTGACAACACCGGAGGGGATAGAATGATTCATTTAATTCATTTGGTTTGGGCAAAAATATTAAACTTATTTGATTTAGAACGGATAATTAATTCCGATGTTAAAAACAGCATTTTTGAACTTGTACTCACCCCACCATCGTTCCCCCTCAGGCAATGCAGGATTGTAGGTTTTTAAGCCTGTATCAAATCGAAAAACAAAAAAATCAAAGTCGTAACGCAAACCAATTCCAGAACCAATTGCAATCTCGGAAAGGTCTTGCAACCCATCAAATCGAAAAGCAGGATCATCAACATCATCAAAAATATTCCAAACATTTCCTGCATCGATAAAAAGTCCACCTTTTAAAGGGCCACTTAGAGGAAAACGGTATTCGATATTGAAGGCGAGTTTGAAATTGGCTTCGTTGAATTCATTGATATTATTACTGCTTCCAGGGCCGAGTTTATATGCTTTCCATGCTCTGTTGTCATTAGCACCTCCGGAAAAATATGATCGAGAAAAAGGCATGTTATTCGCATTGCCGTAGGGAATTGCTAGGCCTCCAAAAGCATGAAATGCGATGACTTGTTCACTTCCTAAAGGCCAATGTTTGATATAATCTACTTCTGATTTTACGTATTGGGAAGGACTTACACCTCCCAATTGGGTTTGTCCTTGATCATTTTCGGGAGCATTAACAGCTCGAAGTACACCGTTTAAAAGGTTACCTACCCAATCTACTTTCCACCTGAGCTGGTAAAAATTTTCATCAAAAATACTTTCCTGACTGTTAAAATTTAAACTGAATGAAGAACCTAAAATGAGGTTGTTTGCTGTAAGTCTGTCTTGACGTTCTTTCACTGTATTGACGGTTTTAAAGTCTGGATTTTCTTGACTTAAAACAGCTTCATTATTTAAAACCGCATTGATAAAACCTACCGTACCCTCTGGTATACTTAGATTGCCGTCAACGTCTTGAAAATCAGTTTGAGTATTGTAAATAGCTGCAATAGAATTCAATCTGTCGTATGAATTTCGGTAAACGTTAAAATAATTTGAGAGATTTCTATTGTTTACAAATTCTAGATCAATCCATTTTATTTGCACTTTTTTATTCTTTCTAGGTTGCCAGTCAAATTGGTAAGTGGATTTAAAAAATTGTTTATCAAGTCCAATGTTTTGCTGTATGCTTGTTCCTAAAATCATTTGAGTTACGGGATTCATCTCAGGGGTGGTCCAAGTATTTTCAAAAAAAGGGAATACCAATCTTGGTAAGCTTAATTTGAGGTCTGCCCCCAGTTCAAATAAATTAAAAAACTGATCCCCCTTTTGTGCAATATCACGAGAAGCTCCAAGTGTATTTTTGATATTGAATTCTAGTGATTCAGCACCTCTAAATACATTTCTAATACCGAGTCCACCACCCAAGCCAATTCCAAAATCTTGTATATTTGAATGTGAAAAGTCCAGATCAAAACCCAAGGAAAAACGTTCTCTAGGAGTCAAAAAAATTGAAGCTTTGAGTTGGTCCTCTTTTTCTGAAATAAGGCTGTAATTTATATTGGGGTATTTAAAGTTTTTAAGATTTGTAAAATAGCGATAGGTAAGCGTACGGTCAAGATCGCTGTAGGGTTTATTTTTTTTAATGGCGATCCCTGAAGTAATGGCTTGTGGGCGGTATTTCAATTTCCCCTTACTGTAGAGTGTAATGTCTTTATATTGAATCGAATCGGTAAATTGATCGATGTTTGTTCCAACGTTAAAATCATCTACAAAAACCTCAATTTTATCAATGGTGTAGGTCTGGTAAGGAACTGTAGTAGAAATTTGATTCACAAGCTGTTGTGGATTTTGAATTTCAATTGTAACCGGAATTTTTAAGTCTTGACCGGTACTGTCTATTGCAGCAATAAATTGTATGCTGTTCTGCTGAAAATTGTAGACGCCATTATTTCTAAATAAGGTAAATAGCCGTTCTCTTTCTTTTTCAAATTTATTAATCTCAAAAGCATCTCCTTGTTTGATAATGGCACCAGCTGTATTAGAAGTATAAATTTTCTCTATCTGAGGAGAGTCAATCTGAGTTTTAATTGAATCAATTTCGTACTGTTTGTCTGGGTAGATTTGATATTGTAAAACTACCTTTTTAGGTTTGATATGAGTGGTGTAATGCTCGACTATAACGTTGTAATACCCCAAATTTTTATAGTATTGTTGGATTCTTTTTTTAGAGGTATTAATTTCGTTGGTATCCAAAACAGCTGGAGGTTCACCGTTGTTTTTTAGCCACTCATTAAACTTAACCGAATAATTTTCCAATGCAGAAACCTGTTTTGGTGAAAACCATTTTTCCAGCCGTTTTTTTCGTTTCTCTTTTTTGGCAAGCCATTTTTCAAATTTTTTTTGAGGTTCGGGATGAGCACTTTCGTAAAGCATTTTTTTGATCGGAATGCCTAGAAATTTCTTATTAGTAGGCGTGGTGATGATAAAATTTACAGGATCGTTTTTAAGGAGTTGTGATTCCTGATAGACTTCATTTTTATCAATTAATACCTGTTGGGTCCGATAAGCTCTAGTTCCAGAACATCCAAAAAGGGTAAGGCCTGTAAGAAATAGAATTGTTAATTTAGCTCGTGGACGAAACACACTTAGGAATTTAATTCAAAAATAAGTCATTTTTATGCTCTCCAAGAACCAACGCAAACAAATCCTTCAACTTAGTCAAAAAAAGCAGCGCCTCACAAATGGACTTTTTGTGGCTGAAGGAGAGAAAGTGGTTCGAGAATTAATGAATTCTTCTTGGGTTTTTGAATCACTTTATACCACTGATTCTACATTTCATTCAAGTGCTGAATTAATTCGCACCGAAGATATGAATCAGCTAACTCATTTTAAAACACCTTCCCCAGTTTTAGGGGTATTTAAAATACCGCCTAAGAAAGAAATCTTAAATGAATCAATCAGCATTGTCTTGGATGGGATCAGTGACCCCGGGAATTTAGGAACTTTAATTCGCTTATGCGATTGGTTTGGACTGTCTGAACTAATTTGTAGTCAGACCACCGTAGACTGCTTTAATCCAAAAGCAATTCAAGCCTCAATGGGGTCTATTGTAAGGGTTCATTGTCAGTATGTAAGTGATTTAGCTCAAACATTAAAAGACTTGAATAAACCTATTTACGGAGCTACAGCTAGGGGAAATTCACTTTACGATGCCACTTTACCCAAAAAGGCCAGCTTTGTATTTGGAAGTGAATCTCATGGAATTTCAGACAAGCTTACTGCTCAATTGGATGAGGAATTAGCTATTCCACATTTTAAATTGGGTGAGAATAGGGCAGAGAGTTTAAACGTAGCTACTGCTGGCGCAATTTTTTTAAGCGAAATATTTCGACCTAGTTGAGCTATTCGAAAGTGATAATAAGGGCGACTCCTCTTGAAAACATATTGTTGATTTTTCCCGTCCATGGGCTTACGGGGTCGTTGTCTGGGATTAATTCATTTTGCATTGAAAAAATCCCCCTTAGTGAGGGTGAAAACTTAAAATAATACAGGTAAAAATCAAAGCCTAAACCCAATTCATAATTG
Organism: Flavobacteriaceae bacterium; assembly: GCA_038129925.1. Classification (GTDB taxonomy): domain Bacteria; phylum Bacteroidota; class Bacteroidia; order Flavobacteriales; family Flavobacteriaceae; genus MS024-2A. The sequence goes on along the minus strand of JAYPMN010000010.1, from coordinate 12,325 downwards.
ATATTTTGGCTTATTACCCTAAAGACATTACTGGCGTTGTCATCAGAATTTTTTTGATTGCTAGAAAGGTTGAAGTCGGCGGAAAAGCCTCCAACAATAAATGGCCTAAAATTATTGATTCTTTTTGTGCTGATTTTTAATAAAACAGGAAGGTGAATGTAAGTTGATTTCAGTTCTCTGTAACGGTCATTTTCTCTAGTAAATTCAGCATACTCTGGATAGACCAGTCCTCGTTTGTTGTAAAATAAACCAGGTTCAAAACGAAGATTCATATATTCATTTATCCTAAGGTCACCAATTAAACCAACGCTGAAACCCTTTTGTTGTTCAACGGCTATGTCTTTTAACATTAATTCTTTGTAGTAATTTTGAATGTACTCAAATTTGAAATCGTATTGATTTACCCCCAAAAAATAACCGTAGTGAACAATTTTTTTGTCAAAAGAAGGAAGGTTGATCAGGCGTTCCCTGACAACGGGATATTGCGAATAAACTGCATTTGCGAAAAGGCAAGCAATTAAGATAAACTTTATTCCATTTAAAATATCAAGGCTTTTTAGCAAAATAAATGGAAGAAACCCCTAGGGTTTGTGGGAAATCTTCTACTTCTATAAACCCATTTTTACGCAAAATATTGTTAAAATCATCTCCGCATGGAAAAATGGCTGCAGAATCAGAAAGGTATTGGTATGCTGAACGATCCTTTGAAAATAATTTTCCTATAAAAGGCATAATTTTTTGAGTATAAATGGAATAAAACTTTCTAAAGAGGGGGGTTTTGGGGACAGCTGTTTCCAAAACAATCAAAGTTCCATTGGGTTTTAAGACTCTAAAAATTTCTTGTAAGCCCAGATTTAAATTTTCGAAATTTCGAACACCAAAGGCAATAGTGACACCATCAAATGTTTCATTTTTGAACTGTAGTGCTTCAGAATCCCCTAATTGCATTTCAATTCTATGGTCCAATTGCTTATTGACTACTTTTTGTTTGCCAATTTCTAACATGCCTGGAGAAATATCTAAACCTATAATTTTCTCTGCATCAATTTTGGCAAGCGCTATGACAAGGTCACCAGTCCCTGTTGCAATATCTAATAAACTTTTGGGCTGTTCTTTTTTGAGTAAGTTGACTACTCTTTTACGCCATAACATATCAATCCCCAGGGTAATGATTCTGTTGAGAATATCGTAACTCTTAGAAATCCCATCAAACATATGTATTACCTGAGTTTTCTTAGTTTCAGCTTTATTTTGATCGGGTTTAATTGATTGTTTCATAGCTGCGCAAAGATAGGTATTTGGCCTTCAAGTTCATCTGAATTTTAGACTTCCATTCCTAATATTCGTATATTTGGATGGTATTTCGATACATTCATATGAAAATCATAATAGCAGGAGGCGGAGAAGTTGGATTCCATTTGGCAAAACTTCTTTCATTTGAATCGCTTGATATCACATTGATTGACACAGAAAAAGAGCGATTAAACTATGCTGAATCCCACTTGGATATCAAAGCAATAAAAGGGGACGCAATGTCCTTATCACTTATGGAAGAAGCTCAAGTAGCTTTTTCGGATTTATTTATTGCAGTAACTTCTGAAGAGGCCACAAACATCACCATTTGTGCACTCGCCAAGCAATTGGGGTCTAAGCGTACCATCGCAAGAATATCAAACTTTGAATTTATTAGAGCGAAAGAGACTATCAGTTTTCAAGAAATCGGTGTTGATGAACTGATTTCTCCAGAAGAACTGGCGGCGAATGAAATCCAGCAGTTGCTCGATCAATCAGCATTTTCCAATAGTTACGGTTTTGAAGAAGGTGCGTTGACTTTAATTGGAACAAAACTCGATGGGGATGTTCCTTTTGTTGGGAAAACAGTCAAGGATGCAGCATCTATTTTCCCTGATGTACACTTTATGCCGATTGCCATTCAAAGACAAGGGACACAAACAACCATGATCCCCAGAGGGGATACTTGTTTTGAAGAGGGAGACACTGTTTTTTTTATTACCCTTAAAGAAGGAGTAGAAGAGCTTTATAAGCTAACAGGTAAGAAAAAAACTGAGATTAAAAATATCATGATTTTAGGAGGTGGTAAAATAGGATATAATACTGCCAGAGAGCTTTGTGGAAAGAAATTTAAGGTCACTATTTTAGAAAAAAATAAGAAAAAAGCATTTGAGGTTGCTGATCTACTTCCCAACGCTTTGGTTATCCATGGTGATGGAAGAAATTCAGATTTATTAGATGAAGAAGATTTGTCCAGTATGGATGCTTTTATATCGGTAACTGAAAACTCCGAAACCAATATCATGTCTTGCCTTATGGCAAAAACAAAAAATGTCAAAAAGACCATTGCTTTGGTCGAGAACATGGATTATTTTCAGTTGTCTCACTCTATTGGTATTGATACCTTGATCAATAAAAAATTACTTACAGCAAACACCATTTTCAGATATATAAGAAAAGGGGATGTAGTCGATATGACAACCTTAAATAATTTGAACGCAGAGATATTGGAATTTGTTGTTAACGCCAGCTCTAAAGTGGCAAATTATCGGATCAAAGACATTGATTTCCCCAGGACCGCCATCATTGGAGGGGTGATTAAACAAGGGGTAGGTATTATTGCGCTCGGCGACTATAAGATTGAAGCAGGTGACCGTATTGTGGTTTGTTGCTTGCCGCGATCCATCAAAAGAATCGAGCAGTTATTTCTATAAGTAGGGCAGATGCTAAATCTCAATTATAAGATCGTAGTATTTCTGATGGGGGTTTTACTCCTTTTTAATGGAGGGCTAATGTTGCTCTCTGCTTTAGTCAGTTACAGCTACCAAGACGGAGTTGCCTTCGAAATAACGCTTGCAGCTTTTTTGGTTCTTTCTATTGGTGCGCTGTTTATATTGTTTGGACGCCAACACGAAAAACAAATTCAAAAAAGGGAAGGATATCTGATCGTAAGTCTTGGGTGGATACTCATGGCAGTATCTGGTACAATTCCATATTTGTTGACGGGTACATTTTCTGACTTTGCATCCAGTTTTTTTGAGGCCATGTCTGGTTATACTACTACAGGGGCAACAGTATTGAACGATATAGAAGCTTTACCCAAAGGAATATTGTTTTGGCGTAGTACAACACATTGGATAGGAGGTATGGGAATTATTGTTTTAGCAATTGCCATTCTTCCCTTCCTTGGAATTGGCGGTATTCAATTGTTTACTGCTGAGGCACCTGGCCCTGGAGGTGACAAATTACATCCTAGAATTACCGATACAGCAAAACGTCTTTGGTTGATTTATGTAGTTTACACTTTTTTGGAGACCCTATTGCTTTGGATTGCAGGAATGTCACTTTTTGATGCGGTTAATCATGCGATGAGCACCGTATCTACAGGAGGATTTTCTACGAAAAACAGCAGTATTGCCTTTTGGAATGATCAGCCCTTAATTCAATATATTATCAGCTTCTTCATGCTATTGGCAGGAACAAATTTTGTCCTGAGTTATTTTATTTTTACTAAAAAGTTTCAAAAGATTATTGCCGATGAAGAATTTAAAGTATACCTGAGTTTTATTTTAGTATTTACTTTACTGGCTACTGCTGTAATTTTAAATCAAGAAAATACGGCAGTTTTAGGGAATTCTTTTTCATGGCTTCAAATAGAAACAAGCTTTCGAGCTGCACTTTTCCAAGTAATTGCTGTAACAACCACTACGGGTTTTGTTTCTGCTGACTTTACTCAATGGACTCCATTTTTAAAGGTCGTCTTCTTTGGATTAATGTTTTTGGGAGGTTCGTCAGGGTCAACTTCAGGAGGGGTTAAAGTAGTTCGTCATATGCTGATGATAAAAAGCGGTTTTTTGGAATTCAAACGTGCTTTGCATCCAAATGCTATAATTCAAGCACGTTATAATAACAAAACGGTGAGTGACTCTATTGCTTATAACGTACTGGGCTTTTTTATACTTTATATGCTGAGTTTTATCATTGGTGCTGTAGGATTTGGGAGTTTAGGTATCAATTTTGAGTCTGCAGTAGGTCTCTCTGCTTCAACTCTAGGAAATGTAGGTCCTGCTTTAGGAGATTTTGGTCCGAGTAGTACTTATGCAGCATTGCCTCATCCCGGAAAATTGTGGGCTAGTTTTTTAATGCTTCTTGGACGTTTAGAACTGTTTACGGTATTGATCATATTGACGCCCTTCTTCTGGAGAAAAACCTAATAGTCGTATTTATCTTTCCATCGAAATTTTAAAAAGTTTCTGATGTTTTTCTCTTTTGGATTTTCTCCAGGCTCGTAGAATTTTGTACCGCTGATTTCATCAGGGAGGAATTCTTGTTCTGTAAATTGATCTTTGAAGTCATGAGCATACAGGTATCCTTTTCCGTACCCCAAATCCTTCATTAATTTAGTAGGGGCATTTCTAAGATGAATAGGTACTTGAAGATTACCGGTTTGTTTTACCTTCTCCAGTGCGAGATCAATGGCTTTATAAGCACGATTACTCTTGGGAGAACTGGCCAGATATAGAGCACATTCACTTAGTAGTATTCTTCCTTCAGGGTAGCCAACAGTCGTTACAGCCTGAAAGGTGTTGTTTGCAAGTACTAATGCTGTTGGATTTGCAATACCGATGTCTTCTGCTGCCAGTATAAGCATTCTACGGGCAATAAACGTAATATCCTCACCAGCCTCTATCATTCGTGCCAACCAGTATACAGCCCCATTCGGATCGCTTCCTCTGATAGATTTGATAAAGGCAGAGACGATGTCGTAATGAAAATCTCCGTTCTTATCAAAAAGTACTGTATTGGTCTGAGCTGTATCGAAAACCAAAGCATTGTTTAGTTCTATTTTTTTTGTTTTTTGATTTTGCACTACCAATTCAAGTAGGGAGAGGAGTTTACGTGCATCACCCCCAGCAAGTTGAATGAGTGCATCAGACTCTTTTATTTTAATATCTTTAGTTTTTAACACATTGTCAGTTTTAAGCGCAGTAGTAAGAATTTTTTTAAGGTCTTTCTTTTCAAGTGCATGAAGTATATATACTTGGCAACGTGACAGTAGTGCATTGATCACTTCAAAACTCGGATTTTCAGTAGTTGCACCAATCAGGGTAATGATCCCTTTTTCAACCGCATTAAGTAGCGAGTCTTGTTGTGCTTTACTGAATCGGTGTATTTCATCAATAAATAAAATAGGGCTTTTGCCACTGAATAAATCTCCTGAATTTTCAGCTTTTTGAATGATTTCTCTAATCTCTTTTACCCCAGCATTGATGGCAGAAAGCTGGTAAAAAGGGCGCTCTTTCTCCTTGGCTAGTAGCTGAGCTAAAGTTGTCTTGCCAGTACCTGGAGGACCCCAGAATATCAGGGAAGGGAATACCCCATTTTGAATCATTTGGGTTAAACTTCCTTTAGGACCTACCAAATGAGTTTGGCCAAAATATTCAGCCAGCGATTTAGGACGCATTCGTTCTGCTAAAGGTGTATTCATTTAACTAATATAAGAGTTTAAATTCTCTAAAAAAATTAGATAAACCTGGCCTTTTTTCTCAGAAGCATAAAAAAATAAACCCACCATATAGGTGGGTTTATTAAAGATTATTTTTAAATCCTAGTAGCTACTTAAAAGAGCTGTAGGAGCGAAAAAATCTGGTAATGGACTAGGAATGTTTTCATTGGCATCGATTTCAGTCTGAGGATATAAGAACCTCTGTGGAAAATCTGATGCTCCTGTGCTTCCTGTTGGTTTGTTAGGAACTCCAATAAAGTTTCTTGTTCTTCTTAAGTCGTGGAAAGTTACTAATTCACCTATTAGAACTAAGTACTTTTCTTCGAGTATTTGTTTAAGAAGTAAGTTTCCAGATGCGTTAGAATCTGGAAAACCGTCTGCAGAATCATATTGAACTCTTAAATCAGCTCTAACATTGTTTAAGTGTTCACGTGCTCCAGATTCGTTTCCAGTTTTGAATTTAGCTTCAGCCAGGATGAGTTGGTTCTCAACATAACTAGCTAATTTCATAGAACTCGTTTGTGCGAATCTACCACCATCATCAGTGTTTAATAAAACTCTATCTCCGTCGTTTAAGAAATAAGATGCATAAACAGCGCTATTTCCTGGAGTATCTAGAGCCCTTGCAACGTTGCCATTCAATAAGTTAACTGAGTGCGCATCTGTAGCAACAAGGTAATCTTGTCTTTCATCGATTGCAAACTGATAGTATAAGTTTCTATTATCTAAAGATGTACCATGTTGTGAAACAAGATCATTTTCAGTTGAAGAAACACCATTGGTAGCATAGCTTATTGCAGCACTGTAATCACCCGCTATTAGGCTATATCTAGCAGCAAGAGTATTACCAGCCTCAGCCCAGGTGCCTCCGGCAAGTCTATTACCTCCGTAACCTGCAGCAATTGAAGTTGTACCAACTTTATTAACTCCAGCTGCAATTAAACTGATTCCACCATTTACTACCGATGCTTGTGCATCATAAGCAGGGTTTATGATTTCAGGGTTTACAGCCTCACTAAAAGGTACATCTCCGTAAAGTGTCGCTATGTCAGCATACATAGTACCCTGAAGTATTTCAGCTATACCTTTAATGGTTTGCCCTGCAGTTTCATCATTAATTATAATCTGTGCAGTTTTGATACCTTGCGTGTAAGTATCATTCCACATGTCATTATAATTTCCAGCGTTAGGGGAGTAAGTATTTAAAGTTAGATACTGTCTGTCACCACCACTCATTTGGTTTGAAAAAACAGCACCATAACGTGCGTTGTTACTTCCCATATGTTGAATAACAGTCAATTGTGTCTGTCCAATAATTAAATCGGATGCAGCAACAATAAATGCATTTGGATCATCATTTAGATCCTCAGTGTAGCTTTCACAGTTAACTAGTAAAAGTGAAGCAAAAATTAAATAAAATAAATTTTTAAATTTCATGATTCTTATGTTTTAGAATGATAATCTTAGAGTAGATAAGACTGAACTTGTGCCAGGGTTACTGAAGTATTCAAGCCCTCTACCTCTGGAAGCACCTGTAAGGTTATTCTCTGGGTCAAATCCGTCAATAGCTGACCATAGGAAAATATTTCTTCCTGATACTGATAGGGAAAGACTAGATAAACCTAAGTTTTTTACAAAAGGTTCTGTAAAGTCATAGCTTAAACTTATTTCTCTCATCTTGATCCAAGATCCGTCCATAATGAAGGGTTCACCAACATCACCGAATCCACCACCGTTAGTGGTCCACCATTCTGAATCAACAGCGACTGGACCACCACCAAAGTCTTCAATATACCCTCTAAAGGTTGCTCCTGCTGGAATTTCTGTTCCTGCAGAATTAACAATTGTTTGACCAGTGTCATTTACAGTTTTAACTGCTGTATTTTCATGTATTCCGAAGTAGTGTAATACACCGTAAGTTCCATTCCATACATCATTACCTTGCGAAGTTTCGATAACTGATGTAAGAGAAAGGTTTTTGTAATAAATGTTTAATCCGAAACCAGCTCTAAAGTCTGAGTTTGGATCACCTGCACCTACTTTTTTCTCTGGATCAGCATTAGGGAATCCATTTGCGTTAAGCACGTAGTTCCCACCTGAATCTCTTTCATACACACCAGATCTAATTACCCCAAAAGGAAATCCTTCAGCAATACCAGAAGATGTACTTGTAAATCCGTTTAAGATTGAATAAGCACTTCCTTTTAAATCTTCAACAATGTTTCTGTTTTGGGTGTAGTTAGCGTTCACAGAAATACCGAAGTCTTGCGTTCTTAAAATACGTCCTGTTATATCGATTTCCCATCCTTTGTTACTAATAACCGCCGCATTTTGTAACGTAGTTGTAAAACCACTAGAACCAGGAATAGGTAATGCAATGATACCATCACTAGTTTCGTTGTCATAATAGGTCGCATTTAGCGTAATTGCGTTATCGAACATTCTTAAGTCGATACCGTATTCAAACTCAACTTTTCTCTCTTCTTTTAGGTCTGGATTACCTCTTGAAGCCGATTGAGTGAATGGATTACCGTATAGGTATCCTCCTAAACCGTCACCCCAACTTGAGAAAATACCACCAGGTCCATATACAGTTGAAGTAGCGTAAGGATTTGCTCCAATTCCTACTTCACCATAAGAGACTCTAACTTTTGCAAAGTCAATATCATCACTACCAATCAAGTCTGTTAATTTATAACCAATAGATCCAGAAGGATAGAAAATTACACCAGCTCCTGGAAGAGTTGATAAAGTCTCAGCACGTCCTGATAATTGAAGAAGTATATTATCATAAATTGAAAAGTCTAAAACTGCAAATCCACCATTCTGTCTCGTCAAAGCATTGTAAGAGTCTGGGTTGGAGTTTTCACTCGTAGTATTTCCAGTATTCAAGTACTCTTGATCTGGGTTGGTGAAGTTGGTCTCTCCAGCACTCAATCTTCTGTATCCTTCTTCAGTTGCTTGGTAACCAACAGTATAATCCATTGAAATATCATCTGTTATGCTAGTGTTACCTAAAGCAAATACTTTGAAGTTGTTAATTTTATTGGAAATACGATCTTCACCCCATAATCCGTTACGTCCGTCACCAGCAGAACCTGAGGGCCAGTATTGTTGTCTATTGTCTTGGAAATAATCAATACTATATCTAGCAACAATCTTTAAGTTATCAGCTAAGTCGTAGTTTAATTCTGGTGAAAAAACGAATCGTTCTACTGTATTTAGGTTCTTTTGTTCATTAAGCGTCCAAAGTGGATTGTTGTAAGTTGGAGCAGCATAGCTAAAAGACCCAGTTTCATTGTCAAAAGTTCTGTAAGAACCAGTAGCTCTTCGATAACTTCTATGTGAATTTGGGGTAACTGTAGTAACTCCGTTGGAGATTCTATAGTTAGTTCCCTTATAGTCTCTGATATCAAAATCAGGAGATGTTCTAAGGTAGCCAAGATAAAGACCATTTAAGTTAGAACCTGTCTGTACCCTGTTAGATTCAGAAGTAGAGTATGTAGATGACAATTTAACCTTTAATTTATCAGTTAATTGAGTATCATTGTTTAATTTAATAGTATTTCTAACGTAATCTGAAGCACCTTTAAGGATACCGTCTTGATCAAGATTTGAAATAGAAATAAACGTTGAAGAATTTTCACTTCCGTAGGAGAAACTCGCGTTGGTCTCCCAAGTGTAACCATCTCCAAAAACAGCATCTCTATTTTCTTGATTGTATGTAGCTTTACTATTCTTTTCATCTATCACACCAATTTGTCTTCCATCAGGAGTTTCAAAGTATCCAGTAGATAAGTCATAGATATCATTACCTCCAGAACGTAAGGCAATTTCATCCCCATAAGAAAATCCAGTATTTTCAACGAAGTATCCAATACCTGGATCTCCATACCATATACCATCATATCCTTGACCCCAAGTATCTTGTTTTCCCCATTCTCTGTTTACACGATCAACAGAAAGTGATGTTTTTACATTAAAGCTCCAACCTTTAGATTCCTTGGAACCTCTTTTAGTGTTAATTACTAAAACACCATTGGCAGCACCTGTACCATATAGTGCTGCTGCTGCTGCACCTTTAATAACTGATACCGATTCAATATCTTCAGGGTTGATGTCATTAAGACGAGATTGTTGTACAACACCTGCAGTACCTCCACCAATATTGGCATTAGATATAGGCGCTCCATCAAGTACAATTAAGGGTGAGTTGTCACCATTAATTGTATTCTGACCACGTATTTGAATGTATGCACCAGATCCTGGATCTCCTGAGTTTCTTGTAATTTGAACTCCAGAAGCCTTACCAGAAAGCCCTTGAAGAACACCTGTCTCACCAGAACGTTGAAGTTGGTCAACTTCAACAACTGAAGTACCAGAAAGATCATCGTCTTTCTTCTTTTCTATACCTAGTGCTGTTAATACGACTTCTTCAAGCTCATTGGCTGGAGATAAACTAACCGAAATTGAGTCTTGATTATTTACAGTTTGATTAACGGACTCGTATCCCACATAACTAATGTTGAGTACATCACCAACGTTTGCTTGGATAGTAAAATTACCGTCGAAATCTGTAGTTGTTCCATTGTTAGTTCCCTGAACTAAAACAGTTGCCCCAGGCAGAGGGACACCTTCATCATCGGTGATATTTCCCGATATTGTTCCTTGTGCTACAGCGAGTTGCGCAACAAGCACCAGAGACATTAAATAATACAATTGTTTCATTTTATAAATTTTTAAGTCAACAAATATATAATATATAGTCAATAAATGTTAATATTTTCAAAAAAAAATGGCGTAGCACCAATAAAAATAATCCAAAAGAAGCGTTTAAAAATTAAAACAAATTGATAAACAAAGGCCTAAAAGAAGATAATATTTTTAAAAAAATTAATTTATCCTAAGGACATTAGAGTAGATTGATTGTTTATTAAAAATTATTCTTTGGACTGTAATTTTTGATGCAAAAATGATTTTTAGAGTTTTCATTTAAAAAAGTAGCTCTATTGTTTGTTGCCAAATTTTTCAAATATAAGCAGTACATCTTTGTAGTTCTTTAACTTAAAATTATTTTCGGAAATGTATTTTTTGAGTTGACTTTGATCTTCTGGAAATAGTTTTGCTATTGATTTTTTATTGACTTTCAATTCTGTTAAAATCGATTTTTTAGCAGGAGAGTAAAAAAGTTTAAACTTATCTTCAAATCTAGCAGGTAAAAAGCCTCCAATTCCAGACGGCGCAGGTTTTTCGTCTATAAATTTTTTACTCATTCTGAGGTAAAGTGTGTGGTTTTGATCAGAAAAAATCCTCACCAAATAAGAGAGTTCCCTTTTGTCTTTAGGATTTAATGAAAAGGCTTTGTAAAAATCACTTCCAATTTGAGCCTCTACATTTTCCGATTTTGTTAGAATGCTCGAAGCAGTTTTTTGACTTGTATTTTTTCCAATTTCAATGTAGTCATTGTATGGGTTGTATCTTAAGTATGTTTTTTCACTCAAAGGAACCCCATTGAATACCACAGTTGATTCTTCAAAATTAGTATTGAAATACATGCTGCCTTTGATGTCGTCAATTTTTTCATTTTCTGACACATTACTTTTTAGATTGCTAAAATCATCTAGAGCTCTAGATGATGAAAAGCGTTGTGCACCAGTAATATCCGCATAGCTTTGACCCGTGGTGTAGAAAGAAATTGTTAGAAGGATTAAGGTGTATAGTTTTATTTTCATTAGTATTGTTATTTAAAGTTGTTTTTGTCTTATGACTTCATAAAGGGTAACGCCAAACGCCACAGAAACATTCAATGATTCTATTTTATCTGTCATTGGTAATTTCGCTGTCTTTGAAATAATCTTTAAAAGTCCATTTGATATCCCAATCCCCTCGGACCCAAAAACTAATCCAATTGGGCCAGTTAAGTCAGGCACGTAAATTGTCTCTTTGGCTTTTTCACTTATTGCTATTATGGGGATGTTATGAGACTCTAAAAAATAGACAACATCTTTTAGATGACTTACTTTTGAGACTGGGACTTTAAATGCACCGCCTGCGGATGTTTTAACAACATCACCATTTAATGGAGCACTGCCGCTATTTGATATAAAAACAGCATCAACACCAGTTGCAGCGGCAGTTCGAAGAATGGCCCCAAAATTACGGGTATCTGTAATACCATCTAATAAAACAAATATTGGATCTTTTTTGGAAGAAATTATTTCTTCAACTAGCGGTTCCATTTCAAATGTCTTCAGGGCCGAAATTCGAGCAACTGCACCTTGATGATTTTTATCAGAAAATCGACCTAGACGCTCAACAGGTACAAAGCTAAATGCTATATTTTTTATTCTTAATTGGTGTAAAAGCTGTTCCGCTAAATTGCTCTTTGTCCCTTTTAGAATCCAAACCTTATCGATTGGCTCCTCAGCGCTAAGAGCTTCTAATATTGCTCGTATTCCAAAAATAGACACTTTTTCCATTCGGTAAAAGTAATCCAATTTATATGAAGACTTTAATTAGCAATCATTAAAATTAGGTATTTATCAATTCTTACGATTCAAAATAACACTCAATCATTTTTATACTCGATCCACTTATTTTAAGAATTTTTGGATTCAGCAATTTTAATAGTGTTAAGAGGAAAAGCTTAAATATTTATTTACTAAATAAATTTTATTGTTTAGGTCAACTCAAAATAGCAAAAAAATAGCGATCATATTCATAGTTTTTATGCAAAATATCAGAGGGATGATTTTTTTTTAAAGAATTGTTAAAATTTTACATTTGAAGGGTTTGAATCCACAAAAA
>JAYPMN010000009.1:2762-17241 GCA_038129925.1 Flavobacteriaceae bacterium | reverse complement strand
ACAATAATGCGGGAGTAGCTCAGTTGGTAGAGCGTCAGCCTTCCAAGCTGAATGTCGCCGGTTCGAACCCGGTCTCCCGCTCTCTTTTGCCGATGTAGCTCAGGGGTAGAGCGTTTCCTTGGTAAGGAAGAGGTCACGAGTTCAAATCTCGTCATTGGCTCTTCAAAAGCCCCTAAATTTAAATAAATGTAATACTTAGACCGAAAAGGAGGTTTCTACATGTATTCCCTTCTGAGCCTACAAATCTAAATACCACTATACTGAGTCATTTATTGCTTTAAAGATTTGTGATTTTAAGGCGAGTAGTATTTATGTTGGTGAATGCTACTTCAAACAAGAGTAGTGTAATAGCTTATTCAAAAAAAATAAGTACAGTTATAGACGGAATGTGATTTTTTAAAGAGTCCACTTTTTACAAATCAACTCCAATAAAAAAATGTAGCATAAATGTATGTTGGCTATCATGAAAAATGACAAACAAAAAAATATTAAATAAATTACGATAAGTTTTTCGAAAAAAAAGTGGGAATTCAGATATGAAGTTTCAATTCTCTCAACATCTTCAAACGCAATTCTTCATTCCCACTTGCTAGTTGAACGTGACACAAATTTGTAATTTAAAATTATCAGATTAAATAATAATCAAAACTTAATTCCTATACATTCATAAGGAAAAACTATTGAATTAAAAAAGTCGTTTGAACCAAAAAAGCCTTTGGGATTTATTCCCAAAGGCTATAACCATAAACCAACTCAACAATAAGAATTAGTATTTTAGAAGTATAAAAAAAATGATACTGTGTCAATTTTTTAAAAAGTCAACAAAACCGCTGGTTTATTGTCGGTTATAATTTAAAATTTAAAAAACAAATTGGTTTGTTGTTGCATTTACTTACTAAATGCAAAGACAATACATCAATCAAAATATTAATTGAGTATTAATTTTTGGTAAAAAGGAATATATTTTTCTGTGAAAGAATAAAAAATTATAAATCATTGGAGTAAATTTATACAAGTATGGATCAGGCGTAGGTTCTGTGTTTGAAATTCCACTTATGCCTTCAAACAAAAAAGAGGAAATTGATTTCATGCTACCTCACTGTTGCAGCAAAAGATCACTACCAAAATTATTAATTAAATAACCACAGTTTCTTTATCCAATGAGAAGCACTTTAAAACTTATTAAGGTTGTTTATCCGAATTTGAGGAAGTTAAATCCAACTTCTTTCCTATTATAAATTCACTGCAAGAGCTTCAGAAGGTGGAAGAGTGTACCCTAAAGAAGGTTTTTATAACAAGGTAGCTATATTAACAATCATTGCAACTCCATTTGATGGTTATGAGTTCGTTAGTTGGGAAGTAAGCGATGATTATGATAAACCTAACCCACGTGGGAAAGAAAAACAATTAAATGAATTTTCTCGCAATTGCCGAGCTACAATAACGATGGTTTCTAATAGGAAATTCTAGCCTTCTCTCAGGCTAAATCTGATTGAGAAATACTCCATTACAATCCACCACAAAGGCTTTCATATACGTGTAGCGTTTTTGTTAATTTTTATTTTCCCGCTGCTAGGATCATAAATCAAATACTTACAAAGCCTTCAAGCATAATCATTACGGCCAATTTTAAGCATCTGCTTTTTTATTCGGTTACATAAGTGCTAATTTCTTTCAATGGTTTTTGCCAAGTAGCGAAACCCAAAAAATACCACAAGGATTAATAGTATTGGAATCCATACACTAGACTCCTCAGAAACAGGGAAAGCACTCCAATCAGTACTTTTCAATTCATCACTGAATTCTTTCAAATCGTTTTGAATAATTAAATGGTTATTTATCATTGGTTTATAGTCAATACTAAAGATAAAGAATTAATGCAAAGGTCTGGATGAATTTTCAATATAAAATGCCTTGCAACTCATTTTTGAGTGCTTTTTAAGCTGTTAAGTCCTTGCTCAAATCAGTTTTACTTGTGAATCGATCCCTGTTGTAAGTTGTATAGGTTTAGTTCATGACTGAAGCATGGTTTTAAACGAATTGCTGACCGTTACTGCAGAGTGAGACTTCTATTTAAAATCCATTTCAATTTGATAATACCAGATTCTTCAAAATATAAAAGTGAAGTCTGCCTATCTATAACAAACTTTTAAATTTCATCAATACTTTGACGGGTATCAAATTAATATAAAAGAAGTTCCTAAATCGAATAGCAATTTGCATTCCCAACAAAAACTACTTATAGAATTACGGGATAGCTTTAAATTGGTACAGCCCTTTTTTGCTATTTGAGTCAATCAATTCGAGTTGATTTTTATGGTGAGTTTCCAATTCCTCCCAATGCTTGTTGAGCAACATTAAATAAAAAGTTTTATCGGCTTTCAGAAGTTGCCTCAGGTAAACAGTATCGATTCGCTTGATATTACCCTTAGTGTAAAATTGACTGGAATATGATTTTTGATCCAAGGAAAAAATATCCAAAGCTGGGTTTGCTTGTTCAATCAGATACTTGTCTGTTGTAGTGGCGTATAAAGGTTTAATTTTTCCGCTGAGGTGAACAGCAAAGATTAAAACAGGCAATCCAAGAGCAAACCTAAGATAGATTCTCTTGTGTTTTAATGCACTCCAATAATGACTGATAATAAGTGCAACAGGGATGCAAGAAGGTAAAACATAGGGATGGATCAAACTTTTGGAAGAGGTAAAGAACAGCGGAGTCCACAATGCCCAAAAAAGTAAAAATAAAATCCATGGATTTTGAATACTGTTTTTTCCTTTTTTGAATAGTAGACTGATAAATGCGATAGACCAAGGAAGTAGGAACAGTATTAGAAAAGCCCATACTATACCCAGAGGCTGCTGTTTGGGGAAGCCGTATTTATCTCCTTTCCAACCCGAATTAAAATAGCGTTCAAAATGTTCACCTACGATAAAATAATCTATAAATCCTGGGCTGTTTATTTCAGCCATGAAATACCAAGGAAGACTTAGTGCGAGCATAAGTAAAATACCACCAATCCATGGAAGCTTAAAAAAGGCTTTTTGGATATTTTTGGTGATCAGGGCCCAAAGAAAAATAGCAGGAAGGGTTAATATTCCAACGATGGGACCTTTGGCAAGTAGTCCAATTCCAATACCTGCAAAAAAGAGATACCCCCAATAGGGTTTTGCCTGATCGCGAAGGGCTTCCCAGAATCCAAACATGCTTAGAGCGATACCGAAGGTCAAAAAGGTATCCGTAGATACAACCCCAGCATGAAGATAAAATTCGGGTATGCTGAGAGCTATTATACCAGGTAAATAAAAAGATTGAACATGGCCTTTGGAGTATCTTCCAATAAAAAGCCCCAACCCCACCAAGACGATGAGATAGGGAAGTCGAACAAAAACTTCAGTGCTACCAAAAATCGAAATGGAGAGTGCTGAGGCCCAAGTAGACAGTGGAGGCTTTGCCCAAAACGGAAGACCGTAATCTATTTGAGGTGTGATCCAGTTTCCCGTCTCGCTCATCAGTCTCGCAATTTCACCATAACGCGCTTCGGTTTTATCCATCAAAGGGAGTACAGCATTAAAATAGCTTCGTATCAAAACCAATATCCAGAAGCTTAAAGCGTAGCGGTGAGTAAAAAGTTGCTGTTTGAATTTGTCCATTAGGTATAGGCACGCTTAATTTTTAATAAATCGAACCACATTTTAAATCCATAGGTCCATTGAATTTTGGATTTGCCTTGATCCCTCCAGTTTTTTAATGGTATTTCAGCACTTTTTGTTTTAAATGCCCAAATTCCAAAATAATTTTTGAGACGAAAAAAAATCTCAACATCAAATAGCCAAGGTGAAATAAAATAAGTTTTAAAGGCGAGCTGGGCTGTATTTCGAGAAAAAAGTTTACAGCCACATTGGGTGTCGTAAACTGCCAAGTTGAGTACTTTTGAAATCGCTGTAGCTATTATTCTTCCAATGATAAACCGTAACCACCTGCGTTCAATTATATTGTCAATTTTTTTGATACGCGAACCAAAAACAAATTCAGTTTTTTTGTCAATTAGTTCTGCCAAATGAGCACATTCGTCAAGTGATGTAGATAGGTCTGCGTCTAGGTAAGCAAATGTATTGCAGTCACTATTTTCGATAGCATTTTGGATTCCTTCACGTACTGCATTGCCTTTACCTAAGTTTTTTTCTAAATCTATAAGTTCTATTTGTCTAGGATGTTGTAGGCGAAACTTATTCAGTACTTCAGATGTAGCATCTGTAGATCCGTCATTAACAAAATAAATTTCAGTGTTTGTTGCATGAGAAAGAAAAGTTTCAAAAGCAGCCAAAGGGATTCGATCAGCTTCATTATAACAAGGGACAATGATACAAAGATTCATATAGGATGACCAATACTGATTGAACGTTTTAGCGTCGGATATTCAATTACAAAGTAACAAAAATCAATTGATTGAACTTACAGTTGTCTCTGCAGATTGATGATCTTTCCGGTGGAAAGGAACACTTTTAAGTAAGCCCCGTAATTTATAAATTAACCCCCTCAGAGTGAAGATTTTAGAAATAGTCTGTTTTTTATTGGATTTAATTCAAAAAAAATATGCAAAAGGATTAACGAAATAAAAAAAAATAATAAATTTGCACTCCTAAAAATAACAACGAAACAACAATAATTATGGCTAAAGAAACATTTGACCGGTCAAAACCCCACTTAAACATTGGAACAATTGGTCACGTAGATCACGGTAAAACAACTCTTACTGCTGCAATCACAAAAGTATTAGCAGACGCAGGATTCTCTGAAGCTAGAAGCTTTGATCAAATCGATAATGCACCTGAAGAGAAAGAAAGAGGTATTACCATTAACACTTCTCACGTAGAATATCAAACATCGAATCGTCATTACGCTCACGTTGACTGTCCAGGTCACGCCGATTATGTAAAGAACATGGTAACTGGAGCTGCTCAAATGGACGGCGCTATACTTGTTGTTGCAGCTACTGATGGTCCTATGCCACAAACCAGAGAACACATCTTATTGGGACGCCAAGTTGGTGTGCCTCGAATTGTTGTTTTCTTGAACAAAGCGGACATGGTAGATGATGAAGAATTACTCGAATTAGTCGAAATGGAAGTAAGAGAATTACTTTCTTTTTACGACTATGACGGAGACAATACTCCTGTAGTTTTAGGTTCAGCTCTTGGAGCACTCAATGGGGAGCAAAAATGGGTTGATACAGTATTAAATCTTATGGAAGAAGTTGACACATGGATTGAATTGCCAAAACGTGACGTTGACAAAGACTTCTTAATGCCTGTAGAGGATGTATTCTCAAGTACAGGGCGTGGTACTGGTGCGACTTGCCGTATTGAAAC
Organism: Flavobacteriaceae bacterium; assembly: GCA_038129925.1. GTDB lineage: Bacteria > Bacteroidota > Bacteroidia > Flavobacteriales > Flavobacteriaceae > MS024-2A. The sequence goes on along the minus strand of JAYPMN010000009.1, from coordinate 11,871 downwards.
GGGTGTTGCAAATACTGGAGATGAAATTGACATTATCGGTATGGGCGCTGAAAAAATGAAATCTACCATTACTGGAGTAGAGATGTTCCGCAAAATACTAGATAGAGGTGAAGCTGGAGACAATGTAGGAATTCTTTTAAGAGGTATCGAAAAAACAGATATCAAAAGAGGAATGGTACTTTGTAAGACAGGATCTGTTACTCCTCACGCTAAATTCAAGGCGGAAGTTTATATCTTAAAAAAAGAAGAGGGTGGACGTCACACTCCATTCCACAACAACTACAGACCACAGTTTTATGTTAGAACTACGGATGTAACTGGAAACATTTCACTTCCTGATGGAGTTGAGATGGTTATGCCAGGAGATAACTTAACGATCAATGTTGAATTGATTTCACCAGTTGCTTTAAGCACAGGTCTTCGTTTCGCAATTCGCGAGGGAGGTAGAACCGTAGGTGCAGGTCAGGTAACTGAGATCCTAGACTAGTTAAGATGTTTTTAAAATGACCTGAAGGTGTCCGTCATAAGGCGGATACCTTTTGTGTCAAATAAAAACGGGTTTAGCTCAGTTGGTAGAGCACTGGTCTCCAAAACCAGGTGTCGGGAGTTCGAGCCTCTCAACCCGTGCAAAAAAGAAAAGTAAAACATGATTTCATACATTAAAGATTCCTTCGAAGAACTCAAGAACAACGTTTCTTGGACAGAGCGCTCAGAACTTCAGCGATTGGTTGTAATTGTATTAGTGTTTTCTATCTTGTTTTCTTTAGCCATTTGGGGTGCTGATACCGTTTTGTCAAGAGTGATACAGTTTTACTTTAATTTGATCGGATAATAATGGCAACTACAGTAAACGATAAGAAGTGGTATGTTGTTCGTGCAGTAAGCGGACAAGAAGCAAAAATTAAAGACTACATCGTATCTGAGATTAACCGTTTTGGTTATGATCACCTCGTAGAGGATATTCTTGTACCAACTGAAAAAGTCATCCAAATCCGTAACGGAAAAAAAATTAATAAGGAACGCGTTTATTTTCCAGGTTATATAATGGTCAAAGCCAATTTAACTGGAGAGCTTCCTCACATCATAAAATCGGTAACTAATGTCATCGGTTTTTTAGGAGAAACTAAAGGGGGTGCCCCCGTACCTTTAAGAGAGGCTGAGGTTAATCGTATGCTCGGTAAAGTTGATGAGTTGGCATTGACCGCTGAACACGTTGCCATTCCATTTAACGTTGGCGAGAGTATTAAGGTTATCGACGGGCCATTTAATGGATTTACCGGAGCGATAGAGAAAGTAAATGAAGAAAAGCGTAAACTCGAAGTAATGGTAAAAATCTTTGGAAGAAAGACACCTTTAGAGTTGAGTTATATGCAAGTCGAAAAGTTATAAATGTTACACTAATAAATAAGGAAACTGTGTCATGCTTCCACTAACACATTCCTAAATTAAATAAAACAATGGCAAAAGAAGTAAGTAAAATTTTAAAACTACAAGTTCGGGGAGGTGCAGCGAATCCGTCGCCACCGGTTGGACCCGCGCTCGGTGCCGCAGGAGTCAATATCATGGAGTTTTGCAAGCAGTTTAATGCGAGAACCCAAGATAAACCTGGTAAAGTATTACCAGTAGTGATTACTGTATACGTTGACAAATCATTTGAATTCGTCATCAAAACACCGCCGGCGGCCGTTCAACTAATGGAAGCAGCCAAAGCTAAAAAAGGTTCTGGAGAACCCAACCGAACAAAAGTGGCCACCGTCACTTGGGATCAGGTAAAGCTCATCGCTGAGGACAAAATGCCTGACTTGAATGCATTTACTGTAGAGTCTGCCATGAAAATGGTAGCCGGTACAGCGCGTTCAATGGGATTCAAAATTTCTGGACAAGCTCCTTTTTAATTTATTAAAACCAAGCAATGGCGAGATTAACAAAAAAACAAAAAGAAGCTCGGGCGAAAGTAGATGCTAAAATCATCTACACCCTTAAAGAAGCCTCTGAATTGGTAAAAGAAATTACCAATACTAAATTTGATGCAAGTATTGATTTGGCTATACGATTGGGAGTAGATCCTAAAAAAGCCAATCAAATGGTTCGTGGAGTAGTAACTCTACCTCATGGAACGGGAAAAGAAGTTCGTGTTTTAGCACTAGTAACACCAGACAAAGAAGCCGATGCTAAAGAAGCAGGAGCAGACTTTGTTGGTCTGGATGAATACCTTCAAAAAATTAAAGAGGGTTGGACTGATGTAGACGTGATTGTAACCATGCCAAGTGTCATGGGAAAACTAGGTCCTTTAGGGCGTGTATTAGGTCCTCGTGGCTTAATGCCTAATCCAAAAACAGGTACTGTTACTATGGACATCAAAAAGGCTGTATCCGATGTTAAAGGGGGCAAGATTGATTTCAAGGTTGACAAATCTGGAATCGTTCACGCCGCCATCGGTAAAGCTTCTTTTACTCCAGAAAAGATTTACGAAAACGCAGATGAGTTACTAAAGACCATCATGAAGCTCAAGCCTACAACTACTAAGGGGGTTTATGTAAAAAGCGTTTTTATGTCAAGTACCATGAGTCCAAGTATCTCAATCGATACCAAACTGGCTTAATGCAAAAAATTTATTTAAATGACTAGAGAAGAAAAACACGACGCAATAGAAAACCTTAAAGAGGCTTTAGCAGGGGTTAAGAACCTTTATTTAGCTGATATTGCAGGATTGGATGCTGCTCAAACCAGTGCGTTACGCCACGCTTGTTTTAAAGAGAACATCCAACTGCAAGTGGTTAAGAATACTCTACTCGCCAAAGCTATGGAAGCTTCCGACCAGGACTTTGGAGAGTTGACGGAGATCCTGAAAGGGAATACTTCGTTGATGTTTTCTGAATCAGGAAACGCACCTGCAAAGGTGATCAAGAACTTTAGGAAAAAGTCTGATAAGCCAATCTTAAAAGGGGCCTTCATTGAAGAAGCCGTTTATATAGGTGATGATCAGATTGACGCTCTTGTAGCGATCAAGTCTAAAGAAGAATTGGTTGGAGAGATCATTACATTGTTACAATCACCAGCTAAAAACGTGGTTTCAGCGCTTCAGTCGGGAGGCGGGAAACTTTCTGGAATATTAAAAACCCTTTCAGAACGCGAATCCTGACCAAAATAAGTACGCACTCGAATACACATATAAAAAACAAACAGAAAAATTAATAACATGGCAGATTTAAAAGATTTCGCAGAACAATTAGTCAACTTGACAGTAAAAGAAGTTAGTGAGTTGGCTGATATTTTAAAAGATGAGTACGGTATAGAGCCTGCAGCTGCAGCTGCAGTTGCTGTTGCTGGACCCGCAGGTGGCGGAGCTGATGCAGCTGAGGAAAAGTCAGAATTTGACGTAATCCTTAAAGCAGCAGGAGGTTCTAAACTTGCCGTTGTAAAATTAGTAAAAGAGTTAACAGGTCTTGGTCTTAAAGAAGCTAAAGAACTCGTTGACAACGCACCTAGTCCTTTGAAGGAAGGAATCGCTAAAGATGAAGCAGAAGCGCTTCAAAAATCTCTAGAAGAAGCTGGTGCCGAGGTTGAGCTTAAGTAGTCTCAATCCATACCATTAAAGGGCATAGGCTTTTGGATTTTTCCAAAGGCCTTTACCCTTTTATAGCCGTTACCGCCCCCTATAGTAGTTATGATCATTAAAAAACAGTTAGATGCCAAGTTCAAAGAGTCAAAGAGTCAATTTCGCAGGAGCCAAAACCTCTCCCAACTATCCTGATTTTCTCGATATTCAAATCAAATCTTTTCAGGATTTTTTCCAACTCGAAACAAAATCTGACGAACGTAACGAAGAGGGTCTCTTCAATACGTTTAAAGAAAACTTTCCAATTTCTGATACTCGAAACCAATTCGTTCTCGAATTTTTAGATTATTTCGTGGATCCACCGCGTTACTCTATTCAAGAATGTATCGAAAGAGGATTGACCTATTCGGTGCCTTTAAAGGCTCGTCTTAAATTATACTGTACAGACCCAGAGCATGAAGACTTTGAAACTATCGTACAAGATGTATTTTTAGGGACTATCCCTTACATGACTCCAAGTGGTACATTTGTGATCAATGGAGCTGAGCGTATAGTTGTTTCTCAACTGCACCGTTCACCAGGGGTCTTCTTTGGACAATCATTCCACGCCAACGGAACCAAACTGTATTCAGCACGTGTTATTCCATTCAAAGGTTCCTGGATTGAATTTGCAACAGACATCAACAGTGTGATGTATGCGTATATTGATCGTAAGAAAAAATTACCGGTCACTACCTTGTTCAGAGCTATTGGTTTTGAACACGATCGTGACATACTTGAGATTTTTGATTTAGCTGAAGAGGTTAAGGTGTCTAAAACCGGGCTAAAAAAGACCTTAGGAAGAAAACTCGCTGCACGTGTTTTAAAAACTTGGCACGAGGATTTCGTTGATGAGGATACCGGCGAGGTGATCTCTATTGAGCGAAATGAAATTATCATTGATCGTGATACTGTAATTGAGAAAGAACATATCGAGGAAATTCTCGATGCTGGAGTGAAAGCCATCCTACTTCACAAAGTAGATGCTCATATGTCGGATTACGCCATTATTTACAACACGCTTCAGAAGGATCCTACAAACTCTGAAAAAGAAGCTGTAGAACACATCTACCGTCAATTGCGAAATGCAGAACCACCAGATGAGGATACTGCTAGAGGAATTATTGACAAATTATTTTTCTCTGATCAGCGTTATAATCTCGGTGAGGTTGGACGTTATAGAATGAATAAGAAATTAGGTTTAGATGTTGAGATGGACAAACAAGTTTTGACCAAACTCGATATAATAACCATTATCAAGTATTTGATTGAATTGATCAATTCAAAAGCTGATATTGATGATATTGACCACCTTTCAAATAGACGAGTGCGTACTGTGGGTGAGCAGCTTTCTTCCCAGTTTGGTGTAGGTCTAGCACGTATGGCTAGAACCATACGAGAACGAATGAACGTTAGAGATAACGAAGTCTTTACTCCAATTGATTTGATCAATGCCAAGACTTTATCATCAGTAATCAATAGTTTCTTTGGTACCAACCAACTTTCTCAGTTTATGGATCAAACGAATCCACTTGCTGAAATCACTCACAAAAGAAGATTGTCTGCCCTAGGTCCAGGAGGACTTTCCAGAGAAAGAGCAGGATTTGAAGTACGTGACGTTCATTATACGCACTATGGAAGATTGTGTCCAATTGAAACACCTGAAGGACCAAATATTGGATTGATTTCATCCCTAGGAGTATATGCAAAAGTGAATAACCTTGGATTTATCGAAACACCTTATCGAAAAGTAGAGAACGGTGTAGTGAACTTAAAAGAAACGGTTTATTTGAGTGCCGAGGAAGAAGAAAATCAACTCATTGCACAAGCAAATATCGACTTTGATAAGTCAGGTAAAATTCAAGCCGAAAAAGTTATTGCTCGAGATCAAGCAGACTTCCCCTTAGTGACTCCAGACCAAGTAAACTATACTGATGTTGCACCTAACCAGATCGCTTCGATTTCGGCCTCATTAATTCCTTTCTTGGAGCACGATGATGCCAACAGGGCGTTAATGGGATCAAACATGATGCGTCAGGCAGTACCACTACTAAGGCCTGAATCTCCAATTGTTGGAACCGGTTTAGAAAAACAAGTCGCTTCAGACTCCCGAGTACTCATCAATGCTGAAAATGACGGTGTCGTTGAGTATGTGGATGCAAACCGAATAGAAATACGCTATGATTTTTCTGAGACGGATGAACTCATCAGTTTTGATGGAAATTTGAAGTCTTATAATCTGATCAAATTCAGAAAGACCAATCAAGGAACTTGTATCAACTTAAAGCCTATTGTTAAAAAAGGAGATCGGGTAACCAAGGGACAGGTCCTTTGTGAAGGATACGCTACTGAGACAGGAGAGCTTGCTCTTGGGCGAAACATGAAAGTTGCTTTTATGCCTTGGAAAGGATACAACTTTGAAGATGCAATTGTAATATCCGAAAAGGTGGTTCGCGAAGATATCTTTACTTCCATTCACATAGACGAGTATTCACTCGATGTAAGAGATACTAAACTAGGTACGGAGGAACTGACTAATGACATTCCAAACGTAAGCGAAGAAGCTACAAAAGATTTGGACGAAAATGGTATGATTCGAATCGGTGCTGAAGTTAATTCAGGAGATATCTTGATTGGGAAAATCACTCCTAAAGGAGAGTCTGATCCAACACCAGAAGAAAAATTGTTACGCGCCATTTTTGGTGATAAAGCAGGTGATGTGAAAGATGCTTCATTAAAAGCACCTCCATCATTGCAAGGAGTTGTCATTGACAAAAAGCTTTTTACACGTTCTGTGAAAGACAAACGTAAAAGAAACGAGGACAAACAAGAACTCGAAACACTTGAAACGGTGTATGATGAAAAGTTTGATGCACTAAAAACAGTATTGGTTGAAAAACTCTTTACTATAGTAAATGGTAAAACCTGTCAAGGGGTGCAAAATGATTTAGGAGAGGACATCCTTCCGAAAGGGAAGAAATACACTTTTAAAATGTTAGCTGCAGTTGAAGACTACACACACTTAACAAAGGGTTCTTGGACGACTACCAAAGAAACCAATGAGTTGATCGCCGACTTGATTCACAATTACAAAATCAAGGAAAACGATCTTCAAGGTGCTTTACGTAGAGAAAAATTCACCATTAGTGTTGGAGATGAACTTCCAGCAGGGATCAAAAAACTTGCAAAAGTTTATATCGCGAAAAAGCGTAAGCTCAAAGTAGGTGATAAGATGGCAGGACGTCACGGAAATAAAGGTATTGTTGCCCGTATAGTTCGTGAGGAAGAAATGCCATTCTTAGAAGATGGAACTCCAGTAGATATCGTACTGAATCCTTTGGGTGTACCTTCTCGAATGAATATTGGTCAGATTTATGAGACCGTATTGGGTTGGGCAGGACAAAACCTTGGAGAGAAATACGCTACACCAATTTTTGATGGAGCAACTATTGAAGAAATCAATGCTTTGACAGAAAAAGCAAATGTTCCACTTTACGGTCATTCTTATTTATATGATGGAGGAACTGGAGAGCGTTTTGATCAGCCCGCAACGGTTGGTGTGATTTATATGTTGAAACTTGGACATATGGTTGACGATAAAATGCACTCGAGATCAATTGGACCTTACTCACTGATTACGCAGCAGCCTCTCGGTGGGAAAGCGCAATTTGGAGGACAGCGATTTGGAGAAATGGAAGTATGGGCATTAGAGGCTTACGGAGCTTCTAGTACGCTGCAAGAGATTCTTACCGTTAAATCTGATGACGTGATTGGTAGGGCCAAGACCTATGAAGCCATAGTAAAAGGAGATACCTTGCCTGAACCTGGTTTACCAGAATCCTTTAACGTACTCATGCATGAGTTGAAAGGATTAGGATTGGACATTAGATTGGAAGAATAAAATAACATTAGAAGATAAGTTAGACATGACTAGAAATAACGAAATCATAACACAAAAAAAATTCAATAAAATTGCTATTGGATTGGCCTCTCCAGAAGTCATTCTCGGGAATTCAAGAGGTGAGGTCCTCAAACCTGAAACGATCAACTACCGAACACATAAGCCCGAGCGAGACGGACTTTTTTGTGAGCGTATCTTCGGTCCTGTAAAGGATTACGAATGTGCTTGTGGAAAATACAAGAGAATTCGCTACAAAGGAATAGTTTGTGATCGCTGTGGGGTTGAAGTTACTGAAAAGAAAGTCCGTCGTGATAGAGTAGGACACATCAATTTGGTAGTACCGGTTGCACATATTTGGTATTTCCGCTCGCTGCCAAATAAAATTGGATACCTGCTGGGATTACCTTCCAAGAAATTGGACATGATTATATACTACGAGCGCTATGTAGTCATCCAGCCAGGTATTGCTAAAAATGAAGAAGGTGAAGCTTTACAGCCTATGGACTTCTTGACTGAGGAAGAATACCTCAATGTAATGGAGCAAATCCCACCCGAAAATCAGTACAAAGAGGACGATGATCCGGAGAAGTTTATAGCTAAAATGGGAGCGGAATGTTTGATTGAGTTGCTATCTCGTATCGATTTAGAGGTTTTGTCTTATGAATTGCGTCATAAAGCAAATAACGAAACGTCTAAACAACGTAAAACAGAAGCCCTTAAAAGACTTCAAGTAGTAGAAGCATTTAGAGATGCTAACGAGCGTGGTGAAAATTTACCGGAATGGATGATCATGAAGGTGATTCCTGTTATACCGCCGGAATTAAGACCTTTGGTTCCTCTTGATGGTGGTCGTTTTGCTACTTCTGACCTAAATGATTTATACAGAAGAGTTATTATTCGTAACAATCGTCTTAAGCGATTGGTTGAAATTAAAGCTCCTGAGGTAATCCTAAGAAACGAAAAGCGCATGTTGCAAGAATCTGTAGATTCATTATTTGACAACACACGTAAATCTTCTGCGGTAAAAACAGATTCTAACCGACCATTGAAATCGCTTTCAGACTCCTTAAAAGGAAAGCAAGGTAGATTTCGTCAAAACTTACTTGGGAAACGAGTGGATTATTCCGCACGTTCTGTAATTGTAGTTGGACCAGAATTAAAACTTTTTGAATGCGGACTTCCCAAAGGAATGGCTGCCGAATTATACAAGCCTTTTATCATTCGTAAAATTATCGAAAGAGGTATTGTTAAAACGGTAAAATCTGCTAAAAAAATCATCGATAGAAAAGAGCCCGTTGTTTGGGATATCTTGGAGAATGTATTGAAAGGGCATCCAGTACTTTTGAATCGTGCCCCTACTTTGCACCGTTTAGGAATACAGGCTTTCCAACCAAAACTAATTGAAGGAAAAGCTATCCAGTTGCATCCTTTAGTTTGTACGGCATTTAACGCCGATTTTGATGGAGATCAAATGGCTGTTCACTTACCCTTAGGGCCAGAAGCGATTTTAGAAGCACAACTTTTGATGCTTGCTTCTCACTCGATTCTAAACCCCGCTAACGGTTCACCGATCACAGTACCTTCTCAGGATATGGTTTTAGGATTGTACT
>JAYPMN010000009.1:0-2662 GCA_038129925.1 Flavobacteriaceae bacterium | reverse complement strand
GCTAACGGTTCACCGATCACAGTACCTTCTCAGGATATGGTTTTAGGATTGTACTACATGACTAAAGCAAAAAAGTCAACTCCTCAGCAAAAAGTGAAAGGCGAAGGTTTGATATTTTATTCTACTGAAGAGGTGCATATCGCATTGAACGAAAAGCGCGTAGACTTAAATGCAATGATCAAAATCAGAGCGAAAGACTTTAATGAAAATGGTGAATTGGTTGATCAAATCATAGAAACTTCGGTAGGACGTGTTCTCTTTAACGAGGTAGTCCCAGAAGCTGCAGGGTATTTCAACGTTGTATTGACCAAGAAAAACTTGCGCGAAATTATTGGGGATATCCTTAAAGTAACAAGCGTTCCTGAAACTGCTGAGTTTTTAGATAAGATCAAAGAAATGGGATATGGCTTCGCCTTTAAAGGAGGATTATCATTTAGTTTAGGAGATATTATCATTCCACCAGAAAAAATTACCATGATTGAAGATGCTGATGCCCAAGTGGATAATGTAATCGGAAACTACAACATGGGATTAATTACCAATAATGAACGTTATAATCAAGTTATTGATATTTGGACTTCAACCAACGCGAAGCTTACTGAATTGGCTATGAAGCGAATCAGTGAAGATCAGCAAGGATTTAACTCGGTGTTCATGATGTTAGATTCTGGAGCCCGTGGATCCAAGGAACAGATTCGTCAGTTGACCGGTATGCGAGGTTTGATGGCCAAGCCAAAGAAATCAAATGTTGGTGGAGGTGAAATTATTGAAAACCCTATTCTTTCTAACTTTAAAGAAGGACTCTCAATTCTTGAGTACTTTATCTCTACTCACGGAGCTCGTAAAGGGCTTGCAGATACAGCCTTAAAAACGGCTGATGCTGGCTACCTTACAAGACGTTTACACGACGTTTCACAAGATGTAATTGTCAATATAGAAGATTGTGAGACCCTACGCGGAGTAGAAGTTAAACCACTCAAGAAAAACGAAGAAATTGTTGAAACACTTGGAGAACGTATTCTCGGCCGTGTTGTGCTTCAAGATGTCATTGATCCTAGATCAAACGAGGTAATTGTTGAGGCTGGACAAGAAATTAAAGACGAAGAGGTTACCTTAATTGAAAATGCACCAATCGAATCTGTAGAAGTGCGTTCACCATTAACCTGTGCTGCTCATTACGGGATTTGTGCAAAATGTTACGGAAGAAACCTGGCCACTGGTAAAATGGTTCAGCGAGGTGAAGCCGTTGGGGTAATTGCAGCTCAGTCTATTGGAGAACCTGGAACACAGTTGACCCTCAGAACATTCCACGTAGGTGGAGTAGCTGGAAATATTTCTGAAGAAAACAAATTGATTGCGAAGTTCGACGGTAAAGCTGAAATTGAAGATTTAAAAACAGTACAAGGAAAAGACGCTGACGGCGAAGATGCTGAAATCGTAATTTCTCGAACTTCTGAAATCAAGGTTTTAGATCCTAAAACGAAAAGTGTTTTAAGTACAAATAATATTCCTTATGGTTCATCACTCCACATCAAAAATGGAGCAAAAATCAAAAAGGATACTGTAATTTGTAAATGGGATCCGTTTAATGGGGTTATTGTTTCAGAATTTACAGGAAAAATTGTTTATGAAAACATAGAACAGGGATTGACCTATCAGGTAGAAATTGACGAGCAAACTGGATTCCAGGAAAAAGTTATTTCAGAATCTAGAAATAAAAAATTGATTCCAACCTTGTCTATTGAAGACAAGAAGGGTAATATTTTACGTTCGTATAACCTACCCGTAGGAGCTCACCTTATCGTTAATGAAGGAGATCAAATTGAAGAAGGAAAAGTCTTGGTCAAGATACCACGTAAATCTGCTAAGTCGGGTGATATTACAGGAGGTTTGCCTCGTGTAACGGAATTGTTTGAAGCTCGAAATCCTTCGAACCCAGCTGTAGTATCTGAAATTGACGGAGTTGTTTCCTTTGGAAAAATCAAAAGAGGGAACCGCGAGATCATTGTAGAATCGAAGTTTGGTGACATCAAAAAATATTTGGTAAAATTATCCAATCAGATTCTTGTACAAGAAAACGATTTTATCAAAGCAGGGATGCCACTTTCTGACGGATCAATCACTCCTTCAGATATTCTTAAAATTAAAGGACCATCCGCTGTACAGCAGTATTTGGTTAATGAAATCCAAGAGGTTTATCGCTTGCAAGGTGTGAAGATCAACGATAAGCACTTTGAGGTGGTCGTTCGCCAAATGATGCGAAAAGTGCGTATCATGGATCCGGGAGATTCTATTTTCTTAGAAAATCAATTAGTATTCCGTTATGACTTTATCAAAGAAAACGATGGTCTTTACGGTATGAAAATTGTTGAAGAGGTAGGGGATTCAGAAAATCTCAAACAAGGTCAGGTGATCTCCTCTCGTCAATTACGAGATGAAAACTCTTTGTTGACAAGAGAAGACAAACAGTTGGTTGTCGCACGTGATGCAGCACCAGCAACTGCAACACCTGAACTGCAAGGAATTACACGCGCATCGCTTCAGACCAAATCTTTTATTTCGGCTGCTTCCTTCCAGGAAACAACCAAGGTATTAAACGAAGCTGCTGTAAACGGTAAAGTTGATTTTCTTGAAGGATTGAAAGAGAACGTTATTGTGGGAC
>JAYPMN010000008.1:0-17249 GCA_038129925.1 Flavobacteriaceae bacterium | reverse complement strand
AACACTTTGGCTCTTGGGAACAAATTAAAAAGTTTCAGCTGACCCCAGAAGAATGGACCATAGACGACGGACACCTTACCCCTACTATGAAACTTAAAAGGAAGGTCATCAAAGACAAATACGATGGCTTAATCGAATCCATGTATGCTTAGAAATTAACAAATCACTATACCTAAACTTTTTGTCTTTTTATTATGCGTGCATAGTATTTTTTAATATATTTGATTTGATGAGAGAAGAAACTTTTGACGGCGTGTTACGCTCCACATGGAATTTAGTGAGCAAGATGTACAATAAAGAAGCAAATAAGTTTGATTCAACTATGGCTACGGGTTTTGCCTTATTAAGTATTGATGCAGAAGGCACACCCTCTACTACACTTGGTCCTAAAATGGGTATGGAACCAACCAGTTTGTCAAGACTATTGAATACCATGGAAGAACGGGATTTGATTTATAGAACACAAAATCCAAATGATGGAAGAAGCATCCTTATCCACCTTACTCCTTTTGGCAAAGAAAAAAGGGACGACTCTAAAGCGGTAGTTCTTCATTTCAATCAGATAATCGAAAAGTCACTAAGTCCAGAGAAGATTGCAGTTTTTTTTGAAGTTATGAGTTGCATCAAAAAAAGCGCGCAGAATTTTGAACATTTTACCCCAATCCTTAAAACAGAATAATTATGGAAACTAAATCACAAAACGAAGTAAACGGAGGTTCATTTTTAATTTCAAAAATCGATCCTGATCAGGTCTTTACACCTGAAGATTTTTCTGAAGAACAACGCATGATGAAAGAAGCTGTGATAGAATTTATTGACCGAGAAGTTTGGCCTAATAAGGAGCGTTTCGAGAAAAAAGATTACGCCTTTACTGAAAGCTTGATGAGGAAAGCTGGAGAACTTGGGTTTCTAAGTATTCCCGTTCCAGAGAATTACGGTGGTATGGGAATGGGGTTTGTGTCTACCATGCTTATCTGCGATTATATTTCAGGAGCTACTGGATCACTTTCTACAGCTTTTGGAGCGCATACTGGTATTGGTATTTTACCCATATTACTCTATGGAACAGAAGCTCAAAAAAATGAGTACCTACCGAAGCTGGCTTCAGGTGAGTGGTTTGGATCTTATTGCCTGACTGAGCCTGGTGCGGGTTCAGATGCTAATTCGGGAAAAACTAAAGCAGTCTTATCCCAAGATGGAAGTCATTACGAGATAACGGGTCAGAAAATGTGGATTTCTAATGCTGGTTTTGCCAGTTTATTTATTGTTTTTGCTCGTATTGAGGATGATAAAAATATAACCGGTTTTATAGTCCCATTAGAAGAAAATAATGGTATTGAATTGGGTGATGAAGAAAATAAATTGGGAATTCATGCTTCATCGACTCGACAAGTATTTTTTAACAAAACTAAAGTTCCAGTTGAGAATGTTTTGGGCGAACGCAATGGAGGATTTAAAATAGCAATGAATGCATTAAATGTTGGTAGAATCAAACTTGGAGTTGCCTGCTTAGATGCACAAAGAAGGGTAACTACTAAATCTATTGAATATGCTAATGAACGCATACAATTCAATAGACCTATCGCTTCTTTTGGTGCGATTAAAGAAAAGATTGCCCAAATGGCAAGCTCTTGTTATGTAGGAGAATCTACCTGCTACAGAGCTGCACATGATGTAGAACAACGAATCCAAAATAACATAGAAAAAGGGATGAGTCATCAGGAAGCTGAACTCAAAGGAGTAGAAAATTTTGCCATTGAATGTTCTCTCATTAAAGTTGGGGCGTCAGAAGATATACAAAATTGTGCTGATCAAGGCATTCAAATTTTAGGAGGCATGGGGTTCTCTGCTGATACACCAATGGAATCAGCTTGGAGAGATGCTCGAATTGGAAGAATCTACGAGGGTACAAATGAAATAAACAGAATGCTATCCATAGGTCTATTACTTAAAAAAGGCATGAAAGGAGAATTAGACCTCATGCCTGCTGTAATGCAAGCAGCCATGCGTTTGGGTTCAGAAAAAGCAAAAGAGATCTCAGACGGACCATTAGCACAAGAGATGCAATTAATTGAAAATTTTAAGCAATTATTCCTTACGATTGCTGGTAACGCTACACAAAAATTCGGAACAAAGCTTGAAGAAGAACAACAGGTACTTCAATCCCTAGCAGATGTTCTGATAGAAATCTACTTTAGTGAATCTGCAGTATTAAGGACTCTTAAAAATTGTAATCGAAGTGGAGTCAATAGTCAGGAAATTCAGATTGCAATGACACAAAATTATGTTTTTGAAGCTCAAAGTTTGATCTCCAAACGAATTAAAGAAGTCATACTGCACCTTACAAGAGACAACAAAGACGAACGCAATCAATTGCTTGAGGTACTCCAAAAGCATGGAGAATATATTAACCACCCAGATAGTTTTGAACTCAGAACTAAGATTGCGGATCATTTGATTAAAGAAAATAAATACTGTTTCTAAAAGACAAACAGTTCTCTGTACAACCGGCACCCTAAAGTGTCGGTTTTTTTTTACCTTTTAAAAAAAATTAATGAAACATATTTATATCCTTTTTGTCGCCCTGACCTTTAGTACTGGCTTTGCCCAAGAAAACCAAAAAATATATGATATCATTAATGCCGTTTCCTCAAAAAGTATCAAGCGGGATATCGAAAAATTAGTCAGCTTTGGAACGCGACATACCCTGAGTGACACACTATCTAAATCTAGGGGGATAGGTGCAGCAAGAAGATGGATTAAATCTGAATTTGACAAAATTTCTGAAACTTGTGACGGATGCCTTGAGGTATTTTATCAAAAAAATTACTTTAAACCTGAGGACGGAGATCGAATTGTAAAACCCGTTTGGATCAATAATGTAGTTGCCATACAAAGAGGAACAACCCACCCAAATCGATTCATTATAATGAGTGGTGACATAGATTCCAGAATTTCTGATCCAACCAATTATACGGACGACTCCCCTGGAGCCAATGACAATGCTTCAGGTATGGCAGGAACCATAGAGGCCGCTAGAGTACTTTCTAAATATTCTTTTGAAAACAGTATCATTTATGTAGGTCTTGCAGGAGAAGAACAAGGACTATTCGGGGGCAAAGGCCTCGCAAAATATGCACAAGAACAAGGCTGGGAACTCATTGGCATTCTAAACAACGACATGATCGGAAATATAAAAGGAGTAGATGGTGTGATTGATAATCGAAGCTTTAGGATTTTTTCAGAACCTGTACCAGCAAACGAAACTGAACGAGCACGAAATGCACGTCGTTTATACGGGGGTGAAGTTGATGGAATTTCAAGACAACTAGCACGTTATGTTCACAAAACAGTAAAACACTATATGCCTGAAATGAATCCTCTTATGATCTATAGATTGGATCGATTTGGGAGAGGAGGTCATCACCGTCCTTTTAATGATGTTGGCTATGCAGGCATTCGTATTATGGAGGCTCATGAAAACTATGTCATGCAGCATCAGGATATCCGAATTGAAAATGGAATTGCCTATGGCGATGTCATTTCGGGGGTTGATTTTGCGTATGCAAAAAAACTGACTGCCGTGAATGCCATCAATCTGGCAAGTTTAGCCTGGGCTCCTCCTACAATTGAAAATCTCTCAATTGGAGGGATTGTTCAAGCCTCAGTAAAATTTAAGTGGGAAAAAGTAAACGATCCCAACGTTAAAGGATATAAGATTTATTGGAGGGATACTACCAGTCCCATATGGCAGTACGAACGTTTTGTAGGAGATGTAGATTCACATACTTTGGATGGAATTGTAATCGATAATTACTTTTTTGGTGTTTCAACCGTTGGGAAAAATGGCTTTGAAAGTACAGTAGTGTTCCCCAATTCTGTATTTCGTAAGTAATACTTAAATTTGAAAGTGCTTCTAAAAAGATTTTTAATAATAAATATTATTTTTTTATCTGTAATATCGTGTAGTAAATCAAAAACTACTTTGGGCGAAGTAGATATAGTTTTTGATAACAATCAAATGTTATTTAAAAAGGAATCTAAACCGTATACTGGATTAGTTATAGAATATTATGATATTAATCATATTAAAACTGAAATTAATTTGATAGATGGGTTAAAAGATGGGGTGTTTAAACAGTATTATAAAAATGGAAAAATTCAAGTTGAATCAAAATTTAAAAAGGGTGAATTAGATGGAGAATTTATCGTTTATCATGCTAATGGAAATGAACAAATCATTACATTCTATGACAGCAACTTAAGAATGGGTAGTTTTGAACAGTTTTTTGAAAACAAAAAACTAAAACTTTGTGGCACTTATTTTAAAGGAATTAAAATTGATCAATTTGAAGAGTATTTCAAAAGCGGTGGGAAAGCGGTCTATAATTATTAATATTTGTTTAATTTTTCTAATTCAGTCTTGTACAAATGTTATTTCTATAAGTGATTTAGTATTTAGAGATTGCTTAATCTATTCAAATAATCAACCTTTTACTGGTAAATATGACATAAATAAAAAAAATCAATATGTCTTAACTAGGGTAGTAAGAGGTAAAAAGTTAAATGAAAAAACTTTTATTAATGATTTACTTTCAATGGAAAAAAAATACGATTCTTGCGGTTCTGGAAACCAAATTACATATGGATTAAAGGGAGAAATTTTAAGTAAAGGACGATTTGAGAATGAAAAAAGAGTAGGTAGTTGGAAGTATTTTATAAATGATAGTATATACTATGTAAAATTTTAAAAGTAATTATCTATCTGTAATCTTTTATATTGACCTCTTCTATTTCTTAAAAAACGACTAAAATCAAAACTTAAGTGTAAATCAAAAATCCTGGGCGGATACCTATAAGAAGTAGTTAAATCCTGAATAGAAAAAGCATAAGATACACCAAAGTCAAAATTTTCATAGGTAAGTCCAACACTTAAACCTATGTTTAAAAATGAAAAATCATCAAATAATCCAAATTGTTGATTCACACCTACACTAAATTCCCCTAGTTGAAATTCTTGAGATGAAAAAAAATTAATTGATTCAGAATCCCTTCTTATTGAAGTATAAGCATATAAATAAGAATATCTGGGCAAAAATCTCCTATCGTATGGATTTAAATTAAATTCATACGCTGCTTGCATACCATAAGATATTGGAACAAGAAATTCAACGTCAGTATCATAGGCCACATTTGGTCTATTCAAATAATCAAAATTGATTCCTATTAAAAAATTAGTATTATGCACAAGAAATGAAGCACCAAGATCTGTATAGTTTTTTGAAAAAAAGAATTCTGATAAAGGATCAATTGACTCCTGGTTAATATATCCGGTAATTGAATTTATTTGATCTTCAAAAATTAATTCTGAAGGGTTTAAGTTCTTTGAAACAAAACCAACATTTACCGATGGCAAAAACCATAATTCGTTACCAAGTTCAACTTTGTAAATATAACTTAGATTTAAATCATTTTTTTTAAATCCACTACTTGGAGCAGTATAGTTATTAAACTGAATACCTAAACTAAAATCTGATAGATCAAATGAATAAGACCCATAAAAGAATTTATTATTTTGTGAAACGTTTGGATTGGTTTCTGTGGTACTGTATAATAATCCAGATCTATTCCAGCTATTTAATCCGAAATAACTGGGATTACTTACATGCATTAACTTAGGCTGAGAATTAAAAATCATTTCCTGTGCTAATGAAAAATTCATTGCCATCAATAAAAATACTAGGAATATGTTGACTTTTGATATCATTTTAATAGGGTGAAAATACCACTTCTAATAATAACTTGATCATCATTAGCTCGATTTAAAGGAATACCCCTTATTGAATAAGTATAAATGGGACTGAAAGAGTCAATTATAGAGCCATCAGCTCTTTTACCATCCCATCCCAAAATTGACTTACCGTTACCTGAGGAATCAATCACATCTGGACATTGGCTTCTATCAATAGAACCGTCTTGTGCCTCTTCGGTATATATTAAATTACCGTTATAATCATAAACATTAAATACTAAACTCTCAAAACCAGTAAATAAAGGTCTAAAGAAATCATTTAAACAGTCATTATTCGGTGAGAAAACATTAGGTAAATATATACTATATCCTCTTCCAATTGTAATTGGATTTGTGACCCTAGTGTAGCATCCTAATTCATTATAAATAGTAAGTGTCGGATAATATGTGCCTGAATTTCCGTAGGCATGAGTAACCTGAGTTACTCCGCTTGCAGTACCTGATACATTTACAACTACAGTCTCTGAATTATCTCCAAAATCCCATTCTAGTCTAGAAAATTCACCTTCTGATTCATCAGTAAATATTACATTTTCTCTTGCAGGAATTTCATTTACTTGTTCAAAAGAAGCTGAGGTATAAGAAAAATAAGGGTCACCTAAGGATAAATTTATCTCAGCTTCAACGCCACAACCCTCATCAGTAGTAATTACAATCTTCCCATAATCAAATGGTGTGTCGATTAAAATTTGATAAGTATCTTCATCTAATTTTGTAGTATTTCCATTTAATGCAATGGGTGCTCCATCATCTAGTATATCATCTGTACCATTAGTATTTATGTAAAAGAAGTTGAGTGGGGTTGTAGAATCTGAATTATTCACCGCATCTAATATCAATAAACCAGGTTGACCTTCGCAAAGTTTAGAATCAACATAAGGACCCTCAGTTAAAACTAATGTGTTATCATCATCAACACTGATCACATCTCTAAAATAATTAAATGGTGTATCAATAGAATTAGGACATGTGCTTCCACTTCTAATTGTGTATCTATATAATCCTGCAGGTAAGTCATTTAAAGTTGTAAATCCATTAAAATTACCTAAACCTGGATAAGAACCATCTAATGCTCTCCAAGGGGAATTTGTTTGATTGGAAGTGTTACTGGTTAACGAAGAAGATACTGGTGTAATTACAGGAGATGTAGCGTCAAAAATCTCCCATGATATATCGTATGGTTCTGTTCCACCTGTGATATCAATTGAAATTCGCCCGTCAGCAGCTCCTAATTCACAGCTTACTCCTTGTGAAATTTCTCCATTAGTTAATAGTCCATCAATCGATAACACATCAATATCTCCACTGAATACAAATTCAATCACCTCAGATTCACAAACACCATCAGAAATTACTAATTCATATGTTCCTCTACTAGCCTCAAAGCTTGTTCTTCCTCTAAAGCTTGATCCCTGTTCATTCGGATCAGATGGTGTGAATGTCCATCTCAAATTATATATGGCATTATCATTATCATCAATAATTGGGTTTCCTCCAATTATTGAAGTTGTATCAAGTTCAAATGGGTAAGCGCTGTCACATACATCAAATTCAAATTCAGTTTCACCCTCATAAGTTATTGGTACATAAGTCTCAATGTCAAAAGCATAATCAAGTGAACAGTCTGGATTTGATACATCTGTTGCTACCACAATATGTCTTCCTTCAGTTAACCCTCGAATTACAAATGTATTCCCTTGTTTAATTATACTACTAGCAAATGTGGGAGAGGTAACTGTTGATCCACTTGATGTTCCAGAGCTTCCTCCGTAAACTAATTCTCCATCCAATTCAATGTTATAAGCAAGTGATGTTCCAGATAATCTAAATGAAAAGTCTGCTTCTACTAATCCACTAGCGCAATCTAAAACTTCTCTGTTATATATTCTCTGATTTACCATATTAAACGTTGAACTTTTTATTACTCCAGTTCTTGTAAAAATTTGACATGAAGTATTGTCCCTTATAATTGCTTTATACTTACCAGGGTCTAGGTTGTCAACTATATAAAATCCATCCTTATTCAAACTAACATAACCACCATCTGAAAATATAATTGTTTCTGAAGCAACTGTAGATGATCCTGTTCCTCCTGTATTCGTTGTAGTTAGTGATAGTGCGTTATCACTTGCTACTGCTAATCTATACCATTTAATATCATAAGGTTGTGATCCTCCAGAAAGTTGAAGCTCTATTGATCCTAGTTCGTCAGAGTTACAGCCTGGCTGGTTAATTATTGGATTTCCAACTGTAAACGGGCTTGTAGATGTTGATCCGTCTTCAAGTGTGATTTGTTCACTTATTACACATCCAGCTGCATCAGTAACAGTAACTGTATAGTCTCCTGCATATTCAAGATCTGTGATTATAAGACCACCTGGGTTCGCTGTGCCATTTTGATTTTGTGATCTAGTTGTTCTTTTATAAATGACGTTACCGTCTGTACCAGTTAGCTGCCATAGAATACTGTAGCCTGTTGGTGATGTAGTACCTCCCGTAATATTTATTCCCAAGGAGCCATTTATATTATTTGTGCAATCAACAGCTTGAGTAGTTGATGCGTTTAATTCAATACCAAGAGGATCAGGCTCATTGATAGTAAATGATCCTAAATCTAATTCAACAGGTAAACCACCAAGATCAGTACAACCACTACTATCTTTAACCTTTATACTATAAGTACCTCCCTCTAAATTTTCAATAGTCAAGAAATAAGAAGTATATGACACTACAGTTGTACTCACTGCACCGGTAACTGTAACTACTGAGGTTGCAAGTACAAAGTCTTCACCCAGCGGTTTAAATGTGCCGCCATTAATAGAATATTGGTAATCAGGATTTCCACCAGCAATTTCAGTAACTGCGATTCCATTAGCAGCTCCATTACAGGTAATATCTGTTGTTGTGAAATTAGCTTGCGTAGAAGTCAATGGATTAATCATTCTAAGAGGTCCATCTGAACCAGCAATTGAATATTCTTGAGTAATTACACAAGGTGCAGATGCTGAATTTACAGTAATCTCAAGAGTATAAATTCCTCCTCTATCTAAATTTTCAATTCTTAATGCATTTATGGCTGGTGCAATATTACTTCCCGAGTCAATTACTATACCTAGTGGATTAGTCCACTGATAACTATAGGTTGAAGTAGTAAGCCCTGTAAACTGAACTTCTATATGTCCATCAGAACAATTTGCAGGTGCAGATGAAGTGGCTGCATTAGGAAGAGAGGGCTGTTCTGTTGGTAAAATTCTTACTGGATTTGATGTAGTAATTAAATCAGGACAATCAATATTTGTAACAGTTAAAGTATAGTCGCCTGGAGGAGCACTTGGAACATTTTGAGTAGAATAAGTATTTCCAGTAGAACCAACCCATAAAAAGTCAAGATCTGAATAATCCACGACACTTCCATCAAAATTGCTTACAGTAAAACCTCCATTATCAATTGAAATAGATCCATTACCGTTACAATCAGCCTGTTGAACATTAATAGTAGATTCATCTATATCAAGTTGTGATGGCGTTGTGACGGTAATTAAATTATTTGCTGGATAGCCAAAAGTACACTGATTTGTATCTTTTACACCAATTTGATATACATTACCCCCTGATATTGATAAAATTGATCCTGCTACACCTGCATCCCCATTCTCAAATGTATACGGTCCAGCTGTTGCCCCAGACTCAGCAAGTAACAATCCGTTATTATTATATATTTGATAAATGTAATCTGGTGAACCTCCAGATGCTGTGACATAAATTTCAGTGCTACATATTGAATCAACTGTTAATGTAACAGCTGTTGGTCCTGTAATTTGAACAACTGGAGAATCAATGCTACAACCACTTGATGTAGTTCTTAATATGTAATATTTAGTTCCTGAAACACTGAGATCTCCTAATGTTAAATCTGTATCACTTGCTGTTCCAGTAATATTACCTGCGGCATCAGTCTCAAACCATTCATAGGAATAGGTATTTGTTTGATTTGCAACAATTGTTGCACTATTTATTGTTCCTGGCGAAGCTAATGGAGCTTTTGAAACAGACAAATTAAATCCAAAACCAGCATTTTTTGAAATTAACCTCATAGTCCCTAAAGCAGGATTTGTTGCAACTGCATTAACAATCAATGAAGGCCCTTGTCCTAGATAACCATCATTAATTATTTGAGTAAGTCTACTAATTATTTCTAAACGACTTTGAGGTCTATCATAAACAGCTGGATCAGTTGATTCAATTCCTGTTGCATTATCTATACCTACTACATTGTGTGTGTAAGATTCTCCATTAATATCTATTGTAATTGTATGTCCAACTTCAAAAGAATTATTGATTGTGATTTCTTCTATTTGATTAATTCCATTAGCTCCTCCTGTTATTGCTGCTGGATCAACAACAATGGATCCAAGATCAACACCAACTGCTGGAAAACAATTTGGCGGTGTAACAGTAACAAAATTAGTCCAGTTAGCATCATACTCGGGTGGTGGGAAAACTGTTATAGACCCCCCAAAAGTTTGACTTACTGAACAAGTAAAAGGATCAACTGTTTCCAAGATGTATGTAAATGTTGTTTCAGTTACTACATCAGGTGCTTGACCACTTAATATGACTGTATTGCCTCCAGCAATTGAAATATTATTTAATCGATCAAATCCTAAGCCTGGAGGAGAAGAAGTAAATGTAACGTCATTTGCAGATCCTCCTAATGTAAATGTTACAGACTGAATAGATGTTAATTCACATACAGATTGATTTAACACTTCAGTATCAGCACCTGAAAATACTATTGTAGGTTGAGCGTTTACAGTAATAGTTATTTCTTGAGTTTGATCTGCACAAATACTTGTATTAGAAACCGCACCTGATACGCCCGTAGTAATTTCAAAAGTATAGTCTCCAGCAGCGTTAGTAATATCAGGAGCACCGAGTATAGTTGCTAATCCTCCGTTAAGATCAGCATTAGGCTGAAAATCAAGTGTTATCCCTGATGGCACTAAATTAGGATCTACAAATTTAGCACGGGTATCCTGTCCAGTAACATTAAATGTAATAGACTGAATCGAAGTATTTACACATACAGCCTGAGTAGTAGGCCCTGAAGTTAGAGTTTGAGAAATAGTTTCCGATGGAAGTACTGTAATCATTCCTGAATAAGATATTTCATTTGTTCCAGGATTACATTGATTAATGGTAATTATTTCATAGGTAAATGTCGTTGTACTTGTCACTACAGGCGCTATACCGTAAATTTCAGAGTTCTGTGGATTCGCAGGGTTATTCAATACAATATTACCAGCTCTTGTAAAGCCACCTAGTGCTGGATCAAATAAGTCCCCTGAAACACTTATATCTCTTGCTCCACCTCCAAGTCTAAATTCAATATCAGTTAATGGGGTTCCTGAACATACTATTTGATTTGGTACAGAAGGATCTACTCCTGCATATACTAATGAAGATGGTGGAACTACTGTAATATTAATTTGTTGAGTTGTACCAGCACATGGGCTAGTATTTGGTCCGTCAGTAGTAACATTAAATGTATATGTAAATGGATCATTCCCAGCAATTGCATCACTTGGACTTCCTGATATAGTAAGGACTCCTCCCATATTATCAGCATCTTCAACAAAATCAAAATTAATTCCGTTTGGAAGATTTGCTGCATTAACTACACTCGCATAAGTATTATCGCCAACAACATTCATTATAATTGGATCAATATTTTCTCCATAACAAACAGCACCAAGAGCTATTGTAGGTCCTTGTGTAACTGAACCACTAAGAGGATCAATTGTTAATGATTCTTCAGGTCTTACTGCAATGACACCAGTAATTGTAGTAGTTGCACATGCCCCCACTAAAGGTCCGCCTGGATTATTTGTAGTTGTAATTGTATATGTATAAGAAGTTGTTTCTGTGAGAGCCGGCACATTTACATTCCCTGATATTATAAAATTATTTGGTGCTACAAAATTTCCTACTAATCCATCTGGTAAACCTGCAACTGTTGCACCTAAAGAATTGCTAACTGTATAAGAAATTGGAGAAGCAAATGCAGCATTATTACAAACTATTTGATTATCATTTGAACCTGCGTCCAGTGTTATTGATGAAGCTCCAAAAACTTCAATTAAAACTCTAACGTCAGCGGCAGGAACACATGCGTCTGTCACTGCTCTTAAAACTACTAATTCAGTGGCTTCGGTATCTGGTGTCCCATATATCCTAAATTTTCCTCCTGTGGCACCTGGTGTAAAATCAGAAAATAAACCGGATGGTAAACTACCAGAGACTATTGTAACATTTGTTATGTCAATAGATGAGTCAAATTCAACATCATCAAGTAATGAATTCTGACAGGCCTCAATAGAAACATAATCAGGAGGTGTACTTGGATCGAATGCCCCTCCATTTGCATTTATTTCTGCTGCAGTAGTTGAACTTCCAGGATCAAGAGCTAAAGTCGCAGTACCATTTATTACATTTATGACTCCGGTATAACTAGCAACTGAGGAACACCCATTTGTATTTACTGTTGATATAATTTCATAGGTATAAGAAACTCCTCCAGCTGGAATAGCACCTGGAATATTTACAACGGGATCTGAAACTATTCTAACTGTTGAACTAGTTGTCCTAACAAGAATTATTCCTGGAGGCTGGCCTGATACTCCTGTCCATGTAACTGTATAAGTTGCAAAAGTAGATACATCGAATACTATATCATTCATTGGTGATAGATTACAAACACCAGTTGGATTAGGATTATTACCTGGTATAGCAGAAAGTGAAATATCAGGAGTGTCCACTACCCTAAGAGTACCATTAGCAGTTACAGGATCACAATTTCCTCCAAATGTTGAAATAGTATAATTATAAATATTTGCTGGATCTGTAGGTGCACCAAAAATTCTAACGAACTTTCTGTTTGTTTGTGTAATTGAAGAATTTATAGAAGGATCAGCAGCATCAGCATTAGTATCAACGATAGTTACTACGACTGTGGTAGCATCTCCACTATTGGATTGAAGCGTAAGTGTGCTGGGCGCAAATGAAGCATCCACTTGAGGAACATTGGAATCAATTAAGGTTTCAAAATTTTGTAATATTGCATCAAAAGTATTTAATCCGGCTCCAGCATTAACAGTTACTTCATTAATAACTCCATTAACAGTTATTCTAACAATATCGTTGTCATCAAAGTCAGCTGGATTACCAGCAAATGTTATCTCCGTTATTTGAGGAATTACATCATATGTTGACTGAACTCCAGCAGGTAACTGACCTGCACCAACAGAAGCTCCTAAAGCAAAACCTGTAATATCCCACTCTATATCTACACCTCCTTGTGTACTTGATATGGTTTCAGTTCTACAAATTGTCAAGTTATTACTACCACTGGTTAATGCTATTGAAGGCTCTGGAGCTATCGTTATCGAACCAGTAGCAGAGACTTGAGCTGCTGGATCATTACAGCCAAATGCATTATTTACAGTTGAAATAGTAAACCCAAATGTTGTATCTACAGCTAGACCAGGTTCGGCCGGATTACCAAAAATAGAAACTGTATTGGTAGCGGTTTGTGTTGTATTTGAACCACCAAATTGTAATGGCGCGTTTCCTCCTGCACCTGAAAGGGTAAATTCTGCAGCATTTATAGATGTTATTCTTAAAGAATTACCAACTACTACTGCATTTACAGGAAGACTAGCTGCTAATATTTCTGTTCTTAAACCATTTAAAATATCGACTAGTTCATTATCGCTTTGGGGTGCTCCAGTATCTACCGTATAGGTTACTGTTGTTGAATTTACTGTTATAGTATAATCTTCCCCATCGTTCGCAGCAACATCACCATCTGCTCCATCTAAATCAATTGTTGATATTTGATTCCTAAACAAATGGGTATGATTTATTCCTGTAGGTCTCGATGGGCTCCAGCTAACATTTACTGTTGATGCATTTGATAAATCATAGATTATAGGATCAAATGCTCCTACAGAATTATTACAAATAGTTTGATCTAGATCCATTCCAGGTCTTATTGTCATATCAGAGTTTGGACTTACTGATATAAATCCTTGTGCTGTTGTAGGTGTACACGTTCCACCAGCATCGTCAGTGTTAACGATCGCTAATTCACCTGCTGCATTTTTTACTGCAGTAATTCCAAGTGTGGCTGCATTAATTTTAAACACAAATAAATCTGTAATATCATCTAATGTTGTAACGGTTGCAGTTCCAATATCTGTTGCATCTTCTCCAATAGTTATCGTATAAGGAATTTGATCAATTGTTAAAATATATTGATCACCTACATCTGGATAAGCAGCATCTATTACAAAATTATCAACTTGATTTTCAGAAGTTGTTGTAACAAATAAATTAAGATCATCTATCCCGGTTACATTCGCAGTATTTGCTGATCCTAAAATTTCATATCTGATAGCAGTGATATCAGAACCAACACATTGACTTTGATTTGTAGTTGTTAAGTCTGAAATTCTTGATAGAGAAGGAGATTCAGGTATAATTACTGTTCTAGATAAACTTTCTCCTCCACATCCGAAAGAGGTTGCTGTGATGATTACAGTTCCTGACCAACCATTAGCCCATGTCACAAGTCCACTTACCGAATCAATAGTTCCAGCATCGTTATTGTTCCACGACCAAGTAACCTCAGAACTTGAAGTAAACTGTGTTGTTTCTCCTGAAATTGCTGGACAATCTGGAAGAGTTAAAGGATCATAGCTAATATCTGATGGGGGATCTAGGTTAGGATATATTCTTACATTATGAACTCCTGGTGTAGGATTCTCAATACCGTCACAGCCCGTAGCATAATATTCAATATTAAATGTTCCATGGAATCCTGAATTCCAATTAAAGACTCCTGTAGTAGAGACTATTCCACCAGGTGAAGCAACACTTCCTACTCCAGGAACAATACTTGCATTATCTATTGCGTAACGAATACTAGCATAAAAACTAGATGTTGAAAAGTACTGAGTGTCTGGAGTTGTAGCGGTAGTTTCACAAATGGGCTCAGATCCAGTGAGGTCCCCACATATTTCTGCAGATGTTTCATTTAATTGTAATTCAGTCATAAATCCAAATGCTCTAGCTTCTGCTGGTGCAGGTATTACACTAGTTTCTATACTGAAGTCTCCACCATAACCTCTTGGTGTTCCTGGTGGTATTGCAGGTGAAGAATCACCATCATATTGTGCTGTAATTACAAGACGCCCTCCAGCTTCATCATTCAATCCATTACCGTTTAAGTCCCCTTGAATAAACGCACTAGATGTTGATTCAAAAAGACCAGCAACTGGAGATGTGGAGTCATTATCGATTAGATTCTCCAATTCGTTTGCAACATCGCCCGCAGTTTCTGCAGGGTTACCAACCTCAAAAGAATATCTAACACCATTAAGCGTTACATTATATATTTCTCCTGTAACAGGTATCCCAGTGATGGTAATTCTCTCTTGTTGCGCCTCAAGAAGAGGAATAGGTTCTGTTGGTTGTGATGCTGAAGAATCAAACTCATTTACAGATACTACGGTGGTCAAAGTTGCAGTAGCACTACCATCACATCCTATTGCGACCACTGAAATTGTTGCATCACCCAAGAAGCCGTCATCCCATGTTACATAACCAGTTGTAGCACTAATTACTCCAGCGTTAGGTGGTGATATATACCAAATATATGATTCTGTAAGTGGAGCTACTCTACCATCATTATAGCAAGCGCTAAATGTTGTTGGGCTTGGTGAGGTTGAAAGGGCCTGCTCACATAAATATATTTGACCATTATAAATATTACCATCTTGATCTTCGACTATAGGAATAGGATCAGTACCTCCAGGAGCATCGTCAATAAGTATATAATCAGGTATTTCAGGAGCAGTTGTAACTCTAATTAAATGTTGAAGCCTTATGGTTTCGCAAGTAGTCCCTTGAGTCTCAACCCTTACAAATCCTGTACCATTTGGTATTCCATCAATTGTTAGAGTTTTAGCACCAGCATCTAAAGTTTGATTTAATCCAGCCGGTAAATTAACTAAATTTATTCCTGTTGCAGATCCACCATACCTAAATGTAATTGGATCTATATTGTCACCCGCACAAACTGTTTGTTCATCTGCAGGTGCTGTTGTTTGAACCAGTGTAGGTTGAGCACTAATTGTAACTGTTGTGGTTGCAGAGAATGCCTGATCACAAACTAATTCTCCTGCATCTAAAACATCGTTATCATTAACATCATTAAATCTTGTAGTATTAAGTCTATAGTAAACTTCAGTTGATACATCTGGATCTACTATTGATCGTAGTCTTCTTTCAATATCAGTGTCAAGTTGTGCAGCACTTATTTGCGTTGTCATACTTAATGTCGCAGCAAAACCACCATCTAAAAGATCTGCTCTTGCACCAGCGATAACATCATCCCAATTATTATTATCTACTGAAAATTGCCACTGATAATTAATTCCATCATTGACTCCATCATCAGTTTCTACAGCATTTACAATAATATCAAACAAATCATTTACATCTACAGTTAAGGGGCTTCCTACTTCTCTACAAATATTTTGATTTGCTAGTATAAAACCACCTTCAACTTCATCAAGAACAGTAATAACTATTGGGTCAGTCTCAGTAAAACAGTCTATTCCATTATGTGTGCTTGTAACTCTTCTCCTGAAGGATGTAGATTGAGTAAGCTGACTTCCAAAATTAAGACTTGATAAAGTAGCACCCCCAATAGGTGTCCAAACTGACATTGCAACATCTGTTGTTCGATACCACTGATAAGCAAGTGTTGCTCCGATATTTGTGGAGTAAGCGTCTCTTTCAGATGTAAATGCAGAAGGTAAAGTATTATAACATATTACTAAATCTGTATTACTTACTTTTCCAGCGATTACTGAGTTTACTTCAACGGTGTGAACATCACTAAATGCTTGACATAAAGGAAGTATGGCTCCTCCAAAATTTTGAGTCATTGCTCTTCTGTAAAATCTAGTATTGCCTTCCCCATCATAAGTCAATGCTGATATAGAAGCTGCAACAGTATCATTAACTCCATCATCACTTATCAAATAAATGGGTGTTAGTGTAGATCCAGGAGCAAGTGTGATTAAAATATTATCATTTGCAGCATCATCAACTGCCGTAATACCGGATCCGGAATTATTTATTTTATATTCTAAAACAGCTAAAACTTCGTCTACATTATCTACTGGAGAGGCTCCTGAACCAACTTCTGCAGCATCAAATACTTCACCAACGGTTACAGTAAATACGTCAGCACCAATAGTAACTCTATAAAAATCTTCTTTTGCAGTATTTGCCTGAGCATAATCAGTAATATTAAATGAAGAAACAGAAGATATATTTGTATTTGTTATAGATACAGTCTGATATT
>JAYPMN010000007.1:15566-17507 GCA_038129925.1 Flavobacteriaceae bacterium | reverse complement strand
TTTCATCTCAAACAGCGCTAAGCTACAGTTTCAACACAAATCGCCAATTAAGTTTACGTTTTCAAGCAGTGGGTGAAAGGTTTGGACTGGATAATACAACGTTATTGGAAGGTTATGAGCTGTTCCATTTGAGTTATAGAAATGATTTAAAAAATATTCCGCTTACATTTTCTATACATGCAACCAATATTTTCAATGCCAATTATGTGGAAATTGAGCAATATTCTACTAGGGGAAGGAACTTTATAGTTGCTCTAAATTATCGTTTTCCCTGATTGGAAAATAAGGCTTTGTCGAGATGCATCCCATTAATTTTCAATAGGAGCGGATCTTTAATTAGTAAATCTCTGGAGTGAGCGGGTTTGGCGATTAATGGTTTTCCTGTACCTATCAAGGCATTGATAGCAGTTGCCAGTAAGGGTTCCTCGGTGTTCCCTAGTATTCCCAAGTTGGTTATATCCTCTTCTATGGGATTGTCTGGCTCCAGGCCATTAGCATAATCTGCATAGTCTTCTCTATTAGCAATTTTTAAAACTATAGGCTGCATTGCATATTTATGGTCAGGATTTTTTGTGCCCTCATTGTCAATGTAATCGTATACTGTTATTGATCCTACATTTTTACCAACCGTCTGCTCTCCTACATGGATTACATCGATGTAAGGGGATAAACTATTGATTAGTAATTCACTAGCCGAGGCAGACTCTGAAGTTGCTATGATGACTACCCGATTCAGGTTTAATGAGTTTATTGCTTCATCGTTTTCAGCAAGCCTGTTCACAAATCGATCAGTTAGGCTTTCCGCACCATATCTTTCAATAAGAAAAGCCTCAAGTTTGCTATTCCATTGTTCTTTGGAAAAAATCTCATTGTCAAACTGACCAGTTATCATACTCGCTAGTTCAATGCAATTGCGCACAGAACCACCTCCGTTGTATCTTAAATCTAAAATAAGTTCAGCAATTCCTTGAGATTTTAAGTCTCCAAATACTTGATTGATTTCTGGACTTTTTTCACCTACAAATTGATTGTACATGATGTATCCAACTTTACCTGCTGAAGTTTGAATGGTTTTAGAAACTTGAATTGGATTGGTTTCAAAGTTTTCCTCTTTGGTTAGATTTACTTCTATACCATTAGTCACTATAGCACCATTTTGAACTTCTGCCATATTGAGGGTATAGGTCAATACATCGCCAAAAAGTAAATCTCTGTAATTATTTCGGGTGAGTGTGATTCCGTTTACCCCACTAAATAAGTCTCCTCGTTGAATATTTTTACCAACTGCATCTGATCCTTCAAGAATGTATTTAACATAACCGACCACCTCATCACAATTACTACAGGCTAATGTTAGTCCAAACTCAACCCCATTACTAGCATAAATTCCTTGAAGTAAATTTTCTAACTCTTCATAATCATCTTGAATCCAGCTAAATCGGTCATTTTCGTGAAGTAAACTATCAAAAAACGTATCAGGTTCACCGTTATCACTTATGAATTGAGCATAAGCTTTTTCATCAGAGGTTTTTGAATCAGCGAGATTCGGAACCTCTTCTTGCCAATAATAATACTGGTTTAATCCTTCCCAAACAAAATCACTGATTTGTAATTCTCCCTCTAAGCTTATGGCAGTATCGTCAGTATCCTGATTGGTTGTTTCGGTGACTTGAACTTGAACCTCCTCGAGAACTTCTTCCTTTTTACAGGCTGTCCCCACAAGAAATACAAGTATAAGTAGATAGGGTAGTTTGTTAGGTAAGAACTGCAGCCTCATTACAATTATTTTTCCAAATTTAGATAAATCCTTTGATTTAAATAAAGTTTTAACTAATTCTGTAAAATATAGCTTGTACATTCGTCTAAAGTAAAACAAGTCAAATTAGCCTTTCAGCAATTTCAGACGCGAATGAAAACCATTTCAAATCATCTAAATAGAGG